>VBOD01000050.1 GCA_005877615.1 Nitrospirota bacterium
TGCCCGCCCTTGAGCGTGTCGAGGAAGTGCTGGACCGGCGAGTCTTCCTTGGTGATTGCGATCTGGATCCCGCCCTGGGCCATGACGGTATTGGAGTCGCCCAGCCGTAGCTTCGTGGCGAGGAGCACCTGGGTACCGTGCGCGTGCGCATGCAGGGCCGCCGCGCAGCCGGCACCCCCGCCGCCGACGACCAGCACGTCCACCGAATAGTTCGGCACTAGGTCGAGCTCGGCCGACACCGGGCTGTCGCCTTCGAGCAAGGCGGCCAGCTCGCGCACCGTCTTATCGCCGGCGTTCGGGCCGAACTTGATCGGGCGGTAGGCGTTCTCGCGGTGATCGGGATGGTACTTCTTAATCAGCGTGTCACGCTCGGCGGGCGAGTACTTCGGCAGGGTCTGCTGGCGGCGCGCGTCGCGGGTCTTGTGGACGAGTTCCTGGAGGGCTTGGAGCTGCATTTACTTGATGGCCGCGCAGACGTCCTTGAGCTGCTGCTCGTCCATGTTGAGGATCCTATCCCACTCCGACTGGTATTGGCCCTGCGCGATCTCGTCGATCCGCTCGTGCAGCCGCTTCGGTTTTTCCGTGAAGAAGGCCCCCTGCGCGCGGCTTGCGTAGAGCGCGACCAGGTTCGGCGCGATGTCCGCGATGCAGACGGGCACGCAGAGCCCGCACATCACGCAATCCATGAACATCTCGGAGACTCCCTTAAAATCGCCGAAGACGGCCTTCCACACCCCGTCCCGCACATCGATCCCCTGCGGGCAGGCCTCGGTGCAGGCGTTACAGTTCCGGCAGAGCGGCGCCTCCGGGTAGAGGTTAAAGAGGTCCTGCTTCGGGTCTTTCAGTTCGGAGAGCTGATAGGTAGCCTTCCGGGCGGGGAAAGGCGGGACCATAGTAAACGACATGCCGTCCTCGACCGCTGTGGAGCAGGCCAGGCAGGTCCGGACCTTGGGATCGTCCTTGGTCCGGTAGTACGTCGCGCAGGCCCCGCAAAAGCCGCCGAGGCATCCGGCGCCCCGAATCACTTCCTGGCCGCTATACCACAGGGCCTTGATGACCGTGATCCCTTCCGGCACTTCATACTTCTTGCCAGCGATCTCCACGGTCACCATCTTCGGGCGCAGGACTTCCTCCTGGTCGATGGCGATGTTCTTGTCGAAGCCTTTGAAGTCCATGACGCTTTCTACCATCCCGCCCCGTCGGAATCAATTACATGTTGTTGATGATCGCCGTCCCGAACTCTGAGCACTTGATCTCTTTCACGTCGGTCCGCCCCTCCTGCGCCATCAACCGCGCGAAGTCGTAGGTCACGGTGCCGGCGTTGATCGCCTTGGCCATCCCTTTCTCGATCATCTGGGCCGCCTCGTTCCAGCCCATGTACTCCAGCATCATCACGCCAGAGAGGATCACCGAGCCCGGATTGACCTTGTCCTGGCCTGCGTACTTCGGCGCAGTGCCGTGCGTGGCCTCGAAGCAGGCATGGCCGGAAACGTAGTTGATGTTGGCGCCCGGCGCGATGCCCAGGCCGCCCACCTGGGCCGCCAGCGCGTCCGAGATATAGTCTCCGTTCAGGTTCAGCGTCGCGATCACGTCGTACTCGGCCGGCCTGGTCAGGATCTGTTGGAGGAAGTTGTCCGCGATGGCGTCCTTGATCAGGAGCCTGCCGGCCGGCGGGTTGCCGCCGCAGTCGTCCCAGGCCACCGTCTTGTCGGCGAACTCCTTCTTCGCCAGCTCGTAGCCCCACTTCCGGAAATAACCCTCAGTGTACTTCATGATGTTGCCCTTGTGCACCAGGGTCACGTTCTTCCGCTTGTGGGCCAGGGCCCAGTTGATCGCCGCCCGGACCAGCCGGTGGGTGCCCTCCTCGCTGACCGGCTTGACGCCGATGCTGGAGGACTCGGGGAAGCGGATCTTCTTGACGCCCATCTCCTTCTGGAGGAAGTCGATCACCTTCCTGACTTCCGGTGAGCCCCTCTCCCACTCGATCCCCGCGTAGATGTCCTCGGTGTTCTCGCGGAAGATCACCATGTCCACGAGGTTAGGCTTCTTCACAGGGGAGGGCACACCGGTGTACCACTTCACCGGCCGTTGGCAGACGTAAAGGTCCAGGATCTGCCTCAGCGCGACGTTGATGCTGCGGATGCCGCCACCGACCGGCGTCGTGAGCGGCCCCTTGATCCCGACGAGGAACTCCTTGAACGCGTTGGTTGTGTCGTCGTGCAGCCAGTTGCCCTCGCCGTAGATCTTGTTGCACTTCTCGCCGGCGTACACCTCGAACCATTCGATCCTCCGCTTGCCTCCATAGGCCTTCTGCACGGCGGCGTCAAACACGCGGACGGACGCGGCCCAGAGATCGGGACCGGTGCCGTCGCCTTCGATGTAAAGCACGATCGGATTGTCCGGGACGTTGAGCTTCATGCCCAGCCCCATGGTGATCTTCTGCCCTTTTGTCGGCGGCTTCAGTTTGACGTAGCCCATGCTCTCCTTCCCTCCTTAATATTTCTTCTTAAACTTGCTAATTCAGCGAGTTCAAGGCGGAGCCCGCCCGGAACCAAGCGATCTGCTGCTCCGTGTAGCTGTGATTCGTTTGGATCTCTACTTCCCTACCGCCAGCCTTGTGAATGATCACCTTGACCGGCTTTCCCGGCTTCAGGTTCTGCAGATCCACCACGCTGATCCGGTCGGTCTGCTCGATCTGGTCGTAGTCCTTCGGATCGGCGAAGGTCAGGGCCAGGATGCCCTGCTTCTTCAGATTGGTCTCATGAATGCGGGCGAAGCTCTTCGTGATGATGACCTTCACGCCCAGGAACCGCGGCGACATGGCTGCGTGCTCCCGGCTGCTCCCCTCGCCGTAGTTTTCGTCCCCGACAACCGCCGAGCCGATCCCCTGGCCCTTGTAGCGGCGCGCGATCTGCGCGATGGTCAGACCGGACTCGCCGGCCAGCACATCCATCCCTTTGCCGATCTCCGAGTAGAAGGCGTTGGCGGCGCCCAGGAACATGTTGTCGCTGATCTTGTCGAGATGGCCGCGGTACTTGAGCCACGGACCGGCCGGCGAGATGTGGTCGGTCGTGGTCTTGCCCTTGGTCTTGATCAGCAGCGGGAGCTTGATGAAGTCCTTGCCGTCCCAGCGCGGGAAGGGTTGCAGCAGTTGCAGCCGCTCGCTGCCCGGCGGGATCTTCACCTGCAACGACTCACCGTCCTCGGCCGGCGGGACGTAGCCCTCTTCGCCCCTGGCAAAGCCCTTGGCCGGCAGCTCCTCGCCCTGCGGCGGCTCGAACTTCACCTCCTTGCCGGCCGCCGTCTTCAAGGCGCCATGCACCGGGTCAAAGGTGAGGTCACCGGCGAACGCTACCGCCGTCACGATCTCGGGACTCGTCAGGAACGACATGGTCTCGTTCATGCCGTCGTTGCGGCCTGGGAAGTTCCGGTTGTAGGAGCTGATGATCGAATCCACCCGCCCCTTGACCGCGTCGGCGCGCTTCCACTGGCCGATGCATGGCCCGCAAGCGTTGGCGAGCACGGTCCCGCCCATCTCCTCAAAGGTCTGCAGGAACCCGTCGCGCTTCATCGTATGGTAGATCCGCTCTGAGCCAGGCGTGACGAGGAAGGCGGTCTTGGCCTTGAGCCCGGCTTTGAGGCCCTGCCGGGCGACGTGCGCCGCGCGGCTGATGTCCTCATAGGACGAGTTCGTGCAGCTCCCGATCAACGCCGCCTTGAGCTGCACCGGATAGCCCTTCTCCTTGGCCTCCGCCGCCATCTTCGAGATCGGGCGCGCGAGATCCGGCGTGTGTGGCCCGACCACGTGGGGCTCTAGTTTTGACAGGTCGATCTCGACGATCTGGTCGAAATACTTCTCCGGCGACTTCTCGACCTCGGAGTCGGCCACCAGCATCTCGCGGCTGGCCTCGGCTAGCTTCGCTATCTCTTCCCGATCAGTGATCCGGAGATACGCCGCCATCTTCTCATCGAACGGGAAGACGGAGGTGGTGGCCCCCAGCTCGGCCCCCATGTTTGTGATCGTCCCTTTGCCGGTGCAACTGATAGTCGCAGCGCCGGGACCGAAGTATTCGAGAATTTTGTTGGTCCCGCCCTTCACCGTGAGCAGGCCACAGATGTAAAGGATGACATCTTTGGACGCGGTCCAGCCTTGCAGCCTGCCGGTGAGCCGGACGCCGATCAGCTTGGGATGGAGCACCTCCCAGGCCAGTCCCGCCATGACTTCGCCAGCGTCCGCGCCGCCCACGCCGATCGCTAGCATGCCGAGGCCGCCGCCGTTGGGCGTGTGCGAGTCGGTCCCGATGATCAGCCCGCCGGGAAACGCGTAATTCTCCAGCACGACCTGATGGATGATCCCGGCGCCAGGCTTCCAGAAGCCGATCCCGTACTTCTTCGCAGCCGACGCCAGGAAATTATAGACCTCCTTGTTCTCGTCGATGGCGCGCAGCAGGTCCTTCTGAGAGCCGCTCTCGGCCCGGATCAGGTGGTCGCAGTGGATCGTGCTCGGCACCGCCACCTTCGTCTTGCCGGCCTGCATGAACTGCAGCATGGCCATCTGGGCGGTCGCATCCTGCATGGCCACCCGGTCCGGCCGCAGCGCCAGCATGGCTTTACCCCGCTCCCAGCCCTGCGTCTCCCAATTGTCCACGTGGGAAACGAGGATCTTTTCGGTCAGGGTCAGGCCGCGCCCGAACTTCTTCCGGGCCTTGGCCACGGCGTCGGGCATCTTCGCATAGAGTTTTTTCACCAGCTCGAGTGACATAGCATCTCCGTCCGTTCCAAGCTGAAAGCTGTCAGCTATCAGCTATATTTTACTTCAGCGGCGGCACTTCCCGCCGCTTAGGCGCCGCGTAGTTGACGAGGTAGTCGAAGAGCCGGATGAGGCGGCTCTCCTGGCGTTTCTGATCCACCCAGTGCCCGATTAAGCCGATCGTGCGGGCGAGGATGAAGAAGCCGTTCAAGCTGTCCACCGGGAACCCGAGGTCCACCAGCACCGCCGCCATCGTCCCGTCCACGTTCAGGATCAGGTTGTCCTTCTTGGCCGAGGTGACCTTTTCCACCTCCAATGCAAAGTCCAAGTGGGGGGTCGGAATGCCGAGGCTCTTCACGTAAGAGACCAGCTCCTTCACACGCTTGTCCGGATTGCGGACGCTCTTGACCCGGTGCCCGATGCCAGGGACCGGACCCACGTTCTTCTTCATGTAGGTAAGGAAGTCGTCCACCGACATCTTGTTGTCCACTGCGTGCTTGAACCAGCGGCCGGCGTCGGTGACGGCGCCGCCGAAGCGCGGACCGATCATGATCAGGCCGGCGGCGACGGCTTGGGACAGTCCGATGCCGGCGCACGCAGCGATGATCGTCGCGAGCGCGCCGCTGACGCATGGGCCATGGTCGGCCGAGAGCATGATGATGCGCTTGATGATCTCCGCCTCCTGCTTCGACAGCAGCCGCTTGTCCCAGAGCAGGCCGACGATGTGCGGGATGTCGTAGCCCTTGTTGATCAGTTCGGAGGCGGGATACCCGTCGTAGAGCGGCTCGTCGCCACGATCGTCGCTGATCGTGGTCTTGATCAGCGGGGTGACCGTGACCTCGCCGGCCTTCATGCCTTCTTCCACGGTCTTGGGGAGCTTCGGGAGGTCCTCCGAGCTCAGATCCGGGATCGGCCGCACCTGGCCCGACTTGACCAGCTCCTCATAGACAGCTTTGATGGCCGGCCCCAGGGCACCGAACGTGTCCGGGACGACGGCGCCGGCCTTCTTGAAGGCTTCGGCCTTGGAGCGGGCCGAGCCTTCACCCTTCAGCCCTTCCTTAGCGCCAGCGTGCCCGAACTTCATTCCCTTCGGCAGGCTCTCCTGACAGAACCCGGAGACGACCGCCAGCAGCTTGATCCGGCGCTTCTTCAGGCCGTACCACTCGGCCGCCCGCTCTTCCAGATCCCCGCCCATCTCCCCGACGATGACGACCGCCTTGGTCTGGGGGTCCTGCTCGAACTTTTCCAGGTAGGTCACATAGTCGGTGCCGGGATACGCGTCTCCCCCGATCCCGATGGCTGTCGTGATGCCGTCGGCGAACTGCGAACAGATCCAGATGATCTCGTTGGAGAGGCCGCCGGACTTCGTGATGACCCCGAAGGACCCTTCCCGGTAGAGCTTGCAGGACACCAGATTGTCGAACGCGCCGCCGATCACGCCCAGCCGGCACTCGCCGGCCGACACGATGCCGATCGCCGAGGGGCCGTTGAAGGTCTTGCCGAGCTTGCGGGCATGCTGCGCCAGCAGCTTCGCGTCCCGTTCCGGCACGCCCTCCGTGATCATCGAGACGAGCTGGATCTTCGGATCATTGAGCGCCTCCATGCCGGCCGCGCAGGCCCGGTCCGCGCCTATGTACACGAGGCTCGTGTTGATCTGTGGATGGGTCGCCGTGGCTTCCGCCACCGTCTTGAAGACTGGGATGGTCAGCAGACCGCTGCCGTAGGGGACTTCGTTCGTCTTGCCCGAGTCGGGCGGGTACACGAAGGCATCCACGTTCAGCGGCCGCCGGATCATGTAACAGAATTCCGCCATGCGACGCGCGGCGTTCAGGCCAGCGGCGCCACCCTGGATAACGACCCGGGTGTCCTTGGTTGCCAGAATGCTCATCGGGATCTCCCCTCTAGCCTGTCCTGTGGGGTTAATTCGTCTGCCGCTGCAGCGCCATGTCGACGATGTCGGTGAGCGGGGTATGGCGGTCGAAGACGTGGATGTCGAACCCTTCGTCGCGGAGCGCTCGCATCGCTTCGAGCCCTTCCTTCTCGCGCGGCCCGCCGCGGCGCACCCAGATCTTCACGCCGTGGAGCCTGTCCTCGGCCTTGGCCTTGCGGAACCCTGCGATGATGCCGCCGAACGTCTTCTTTACGTCGGTGAAGTTGGCGATGGCGCCGCCCACGATGATGTTCCTGATCGCCGGCAGCGAGCAGACCTTCTCGGTCAGGACCTCCACGGCCCAGTCAGGCGGGTCGCCGGAGTATTCCGCGTAGTTGGCCAGCTTGCCGCCTCGGGCCACCACCGCGTCGGAATAATAGACGCTCGCGCCACCACCGGCCGGCAGCATCGCCGTGTCCCCGCCCGGGATTTCGATGAACTTCACCGAGCCCTTGATCTTGGAGTCTACAGCCATGACCTCCAGCTCGTTCTTCGTGTACGCCCGGCCGAACTCCGCCGCGAACGGGAAGTCCCAATCGGGATGGCGGAACCTGGCGTCGGCGTCCAGCAGCGTCACCGCGTCCAGCGCGACCAACTGGCCGTCGCTCTCCCGGACCACGACTGGATTGACTTCCAGGTACTGCGCGTCCTCGTTGTCGAAGCAGGCGAACAGCTTGCCAGCAAAGTCCGCGACCTTCTTGGCCAAGTCTTTGGAGAAGCCGACTTCCTTCGCCAGTTTTTCCAGCGCGTCGGGCGACGGCGTGTCTCCGACCACGACAGCCAGCTTCTTGACCCGATCCCAGTTCGATTCGACCTCAATGCCGCCGCAGCTGGCAAGGAGAATTTCCGCCCCTTCGCGGGTGGACTTGACCGCCGCATAGTATTCTTCCTTGTGCGGCACCATCTCCGAGACGATCACCTGGGAGACCGTGATGCTGCCGACCTGGCGGCCCAGCATCTCTTTCGCGGCAGCTTGCGCGCCTTTCAGGTCCAAGCCTACCTTCACGAGGCCGAGCTTGAACCGCGAGCCCAGCGCCTCATGGGCCTTGACGACCAGCTTGCTCTTCTTGAGCCAGTTGTTGGCGTCGCCGAGCGTCGTCAGTTTCTCCACCGACGTGACGACGACGTGATTGGGGACCGTGATGCCCCACTTTTTCATCAGCCCCATCCCGGGGCCTTCCAGCACTTTCGCCATTACGGAAATCTCCTGGTGGTGAGGGTTACAGATCTTAAGAAAGCGTAGTGTAGCGAAGTCGGCTACCTAACTCAATCAACCAAAGGACCTATCGTTAGAACCAAAAGACCCACTCCGCCCCTGTTGCGCGCGACTCCTAAGTTATTCATATTTCAATAATTCCTGACCTATTCCCGCTGGCAGGCTGGGCAGTAGAACGAGCTGCGCTCGCCCGTCAAGCGGCGGATGGTGCGACCGCACCCGGCCGGGCACGGCAGCCCGGCTTTGTTGTACACCTGATGCCGCTTCCAATAGTCCCCCTTCGTCCCATCAGGCGCCAGGAAATCGCGGACGCTGGAGCCTCCATCCGCGATGGCCTCGCTCAGGACATCTCGCATCGCGTCGTAGAGGCGCCGGACGGTCCTGACCTGCAAGCGGCTCGCCACCCGATAGGGATGCAAGCGACTGCGATACAGTATCTCATTCGCATAGATGTTGCCGATACCGGCGATGACCTGCTGTTGCATGAGCAGGGCCTTGAGGCGCCCGCGCCGGCGCGCCACCACCGCCCGGAAGTCTTCCCAGGGCACCGTCAACGGATCGCACCCGAACCGCCGCGTGGCAAAACGCGCCAGGCCAGGCCCGTCGAGCAGGTAGACCCGACCGAACCGCCTGGGGTTCCAGTAATACAGCGCCGGGACCGGGCCGGTCAGCGAAAGAGTGAGGTGGGTATGCTTCCGGTAGGAGGGATCGAGCAGGGTGAAGAACAAGAGACCGGTCATGCCGAGCTCGAAGACCAGATAGCGGGTCTCGCCCGACCTGTCCGCCTCCAGGACCACGCTTTTCCCGAGTCGGCTCGCCGAGACCAGGAGGGCCCCCCGATACCATGGCAGCGTGGCGAGGCCCTCGCGCACGATGTCCGCGCGCCCGATCCGGCACTCGGTGATCGTTGCGCCGAGCAGCCGCGCTCTGAGCTGGCTGGCGATGGTCTCGGCTTCAGGGAGTTCCGGCATGGCCTCCGTCCCGCGTCGCACGCAACTCACGGACGAGGCGAACGGTGCCTTCCAGGTTGGGGAGCGGCGTCGCCCCCGGCCGGCGCGCGGTGACCTCCTTGACCGCGTCCTGATACGGCACCCCTTTGATCAGGCACAGGTAGGCAATGACCACCGACACCGACCGGCCCATACCAGCCCGACAGCACACCATCAGACGGTGGTCCTTCTCATGCCGCTCGAGCCACTCGATCGCTTCATCCAGCAGAGTCGGATCGGCCTCGGAAAACTCTTTGAATGGGATCCAGGCGTAGGCGCGCCCGGCCGGTGGCTCAATCTGGCTCTCCGCCGCCACGTTCAAGATCGCGGTCATGAACCGGACGGGACGCTCCGCGTCTTGGGCGTTGCCGACGGCCAGGTTCTCGTTGATCAGGTGCATACGTTCACGAATGAAGACCGGATTGCCGCGCGCCGGGCTGCTCGGGCTGTAGTATAGCCAGTGCGTCTCTCCCTGACAAGGCCGTTTCGAAGCAGTGTGGCGCGGCGATCTGAAAGCGCTCCGCCGTATTGCGCACGGGGGCCCGATCCGTTACAGTGAGGGCTCCCCTAAGGGGCGCACGCGATGGACTTTGAAAACATCGAGCGGCGATTGGCGGACATCACCTGCCCCGTCTGCAAGAGCTCCACCGAATATATGGTTCCCCGCGACAGCCGGGTGACCGACGGCGAATACAAGGCCTTCTGCAAGGGCTGCCGTTACAGCTTTCCCCTCCACATGGACGTGGAGAGCTTCACACGCAGCCAGCCGGACGTGGCCTACTGGCTGAAGGGCATGCGGTGCCCGTCCTGCATGAAAACCGGCGCGACACTGGATTTTCGCGTGCAGCCGTCCGTCCGCGGGGCCGTCTACTTCGTCACCTGCACCGCGTGCCAGCACCCTTTCTCCGAGAAATCTTCCCTGGAAGCGTTCGAGTAAGGCCTACCCCTCGACGGGACGAACCAACTCGACGCGCGTCGAGCCCTCGATGCGGCTGATCGTGGCGCGGCGCTCGATGTGCTCCACGCGGACTATCGCCCCCCGGTGCCACCGATCGAGCGACGCGTTGGCCTCTGAGCGGGCCTTGTCGAGGCGCCCCACCAGCGGGCGGCCGGTCTCGTTGCACAGCCACGCCCGCCGATCGCCCTTCATCACCATCATCTCGCTGACGACCCGGTAGACGTCCGGGCCCCGCTCCGCGACCGTCAGCCCATCCTTGCGCAATATTAGATAGGAGAACTTCAAGGCGTCCTTGATGTAGCCTGCCTCGCGATCGATGGCCTGCAGCATCAGAGGAGGTGACCAGGGCCGCTCCTCGTGACACCAGTCGTCGGGACGCGCTAGCGCCGGGCAGGGCTGCTCGTGTAGGCACGGGCTGTACACGGTCGCCCGTCTCGCCGACACCAGCCGGTCCCGTACGTGATGCAGGTCTCGCGTCGTTTCCCGCAACGCGGGTTCAACGATCACGCAGGTCCCGTCGGGCGACAGGGCGTCGAGCAGGGATTCCAGCAACGTGACCCGGCGGGCGATGGGATCCGTCGCCGATCGGAAGAGCTCGTTCAGACTGTTGGCCAGGATCACCAGGTCGAAGGCGCCAGCCTTCCAGGGAACGCGGGCGCCCGGTCGTTCCACATCGAACGGCACAGCGTGGAACAGATAGAACGGTCTGTCACGCCGCGTCACGGACACCTGCTCCCACAGGGCCTCGGCCTCCTGCAGCGCACGGCGGCTGCGATCCACCGCGATCACTTCGGATCCCTCATGCGCGGCGACGCCGAGCTGCGTGAGATGGCCGAGGACGGCTAACGCGCCGACCCCGGGGCCGCTCCCCACGTCCAGGATCCGCAAGGGTCGCGCCGGCAGCGCCGGCATCTCTTGCAGCAGGCTGGCCACCTTGGCAAGGTTGACGGGTAAGAAATACAGGAGGTAGGCGCGGCGCAACGCCGGATCCGCAAAGTAGTCCGAACCCAGCGCGTTCCGTTCCTTTGTAAAGAGCCGGGAGAGCGTACGGACCCCTTCGGCGACTTCCCGATCCGGCTCGCCATACCGGGCCCGGAGCGCCGCGAGCAGACTGTGCGAGAGGTTCTCCACACTCATCCAGACCACCTGATTGACCCCCCTAGCAGGGCTGGTGTAAGGTCACGAGTACGCAGCACCGATCCAAAGGAGCGCCCCATGACTGATGCGATCAAAGAAGCCTACCTGAACATCGAACGCGCGATGTACGAGTTTAACACGCTTCTGGAGCGCCAAGTCGGGGCGATGCGCGAGTCCGAAGCCTCTGATCCAATCAAGCTCGAACGGATGACCCAGGGCGCCAAGGCCATGCGAGACAGCAGCGCGATCTATCTCAGTTACGCCAAGTTCGTTGCCTACGGAATGCCGGACAGCGAGGAGATGCTCGAGGAATAGCCCCGCCCGCCTCTGCCAAAACTAAAGAGGCCATCCGGGATATCCCGGACGGCCTCTTGTCGTGCACACCTGAGTAGCCGTCAGATATTCTGCATGAAGTGGGCCACCTCGGCCTGGTTGACGTCGCGTCCCATGATGGCCGAGTCGGGCACCGCGATAGACCTCTTCCCGGTCAGACCACCGATCACCTCGTCCACGATCATCTCGACCGGCATGGACATCCCGCCGTACACGTGAGGGCCGGCCACGATCTTGGCGTCGGAGTAACCGTAGATCGCCGCCGCCACATCCTTCGCCAGCCAGCCGACGTAATTGAATTCCGGCACCACTATGAGCTTCGCTTTCGCGCAGAGCTGACGCAGTTCCTTGGTCGGGAACGGGCGGAGCGACCGGATCTTGATGAAGCCGACGGTCACGCCCTGATCTTTGCAGAGCCGGATGGCCTCACGGGACTGCGCGGCGGCGCTACCGGAGGCAACGATCAGCGCTTCGGCGCCCTCTACGTTCTCGGGCGTGCACAAACCGCCCATGTACTGCTCGATATAGCGCCGCGATCGCTCGACCGCCGCCCAGACTTCCTGCTGCCACACGGCATGGATGTTGTAGGCCATGAAGTTGCTCTTTTGGACGGGCGCGTCGCGGGACAGGCGGGCCGGTGGGTTCTCCGCATCCAGCACCGGAACCGCGCCCTTCCAGGCCTGACGCGGGGGAAGCTTGATGCCTTTTTCCTGCATGTCCACATAGTTGCGAGCATGCGTCACGAAGAAACCGTCACAGGCCACGCCGACGGGCAACGTCACGTCGTTCTTCTCGCCGATGATGAACCCCTTCATGATGAAGTCGAACAGGTCCTGCTGATTTTCGGCATGGAAGACGATCATGCCGCAGTTCAAAAGGTACGAAATCTCGATATTGTCGGGCTGGATTGCCAGCGGCGCATTGACCACGCGGCACGTGAACATGGCCACAGCCGGAAGCCGGTGGCCGGGCCATGAAGCGATCGGCTCGATGCCGCGGAGCGTGCCTGGACCGGCCGTGGCCGTAAAGCAGCGGACGCCTGCCCTGGAACCTCCGGCGATGGCCGACATGACGCCGTATTCCTCTTCACCGCGATAGTATTCCTTGACATACCCCTCTCCGTAGAGAACCCCGATCAACTGCATGGTTTCACTCTGAGGGGTAATCGGATAGGCCACCGAGAAATCCACATTGGAGCGCCGCACCGCTTCTTTCGCCGCCTCGCTCCCAGTGATGAACTCCCGCTTCCGGGGCGCCTCGAAGAACATGTACTCAGGCGTCACCACCCGCTGCTTTTTCGCCCCCTCGTGCGGATCCTTCGAGCTGCCTCCCACCTTGATCGGAGCAGCCGAAGTGATGGGATCGCCCTGGGGGTTGGTCTTCTGCTCGGGTTCGGCAGAGGTGATCGGATCCCCCTGCGGGTTCGTTTTGACTTCGGGTTCGAGGGGATTGCTCATTGTTGCCTCCTCAGGTTCGAGAAAAATTGTCAGTGAGGCATCTGCCCTTCAGAGGGCATATGAACGCCAGCGGGTGGAGCCCCAGGCTTCAACGCGGCAAGCGGATTGATATGAGTCTCATTCCCGTTGACACGGCTTTGCAAGCCGGTATAACGGACGTTTTTGCCGTCGGCGGGGAGTTTAATCCCCATCTGTTCACGCACCCGCTTGAAGATTTGGGCCACTTTCCTGAGCTTGGCGGCATCCATGTCGTGGACGCTCAGCATCGCGTCCTCATGGCCCTGCTCCGCGCAAAGCGCCGCGGTGCAACAGTTCGTACCGGCACGGATCATCTTCAGGGTGAGGTTTGCATAGTGACAATGTACGCCGACGAAAATACACGCCTCGATCTTGTTGCCCCAGATCGTCAGGTTCGGATGGTTCGGATTGATGACCTCCTCTGGATCGACCTTCGGGTACTTCGGCCGGTAGTCCGGCATCGGAATGATCAGCACGTTGGGAATCTGGGCCGCGATTTCCAGCACCGCCATCGCCTTTTCGACCGCATGCTCGTTCCACGCCCACAGGACCATGGGACCTGGGAAGATCGTGGCGTTCGGCTTGGTGAGCATCTGCCGGGCGATCTCTGCAATCGCAATGTCCTCCGGAACGTGATGCCCGTAAGCGATGCCGACTCCCGAGGGAGGCAATGCCACACCGAGTTGGGCAGCGGACGGCGGCATGAAGCCGGCCGGTCCAGGCACAATGATACGTTCTTTCTCCGCGGGGAGGCCTTGCAAGAGCATACGCCCTCCCTACGCCACTTCGACCGGAGCGGCTATTGCCTTGGTCCCACCGCTGTCAAGGTAGGTGATGCGATCGGTGATGGCCGCCTTGGGGAGTTGGTCGATCATCGTCATCGTGATCGCATGGTGTTTGGCCATATTGTCGCAGACCCACACGCACTGCGCGCAACCCTTGCAGCGGTCCACCGCCACGTACGCCGAGCCGTACTTGAGGCCTTTCTCCTTCCCCAAGTTGTCGCTATAGAGAATCGTATTGGCCTCCGGGCAGTACTGGGTACAGAGCTTACAGCTCGTCGCGGCGCAGATATCAACGTTGATATCGGCAACAAGATACATGCAGGTCTCCTCCTAAACTCTTGGGATCAGCGGGAGGCAGCCTCGGCGGCGGCCAGATCGTCGGCCTTCTTCGCCTCAGCCCTCTCTTCAGCACCCCAGCCGTGTTCCTCGGCGTAGTCCCAACCGGCCTTGATCACGGCAATGTTCTTTTCTATCAGTTCCTGTTTTTGTTTGAACTTTCTTTCCACGACACTATCCAGCGCCGCGGTCCCGCCGGACACCACGAAGCCCTTCCCCAGGAACCGATCCTTCACCGCTTCGCCAAGCGCTTCGAGGGTGGTCAGCCGGGTGATCGCTCCGATCGCGCCCATCAACGCCATGTTCGTGGCCAGATCGAGGCCCGCCACTTTCAACGAAAGCTGCGTCGCCGGAATATAGTAGAGCTTGGCGTTGCGCTCTTTGAGCTCATTCGTCTCTTGCGGCGGCAACTTCATTGGGCCGTCGTGGTTGATCAAAAGAACGCCGTTCTGCTTCAGTCCGAAGTAGAAGGGCATCGTGTACGACTTGCCGTGCGTGATCACCTGCGGGTGAAAGATGATGCAGATGTGGGGAAACGTGATCTCGCCGATCTCATAGATCGGTTCATCGGAGACCCGCACATAACTCTCGACCGGAGCCATCCGCTTCTCGGACCCGTAGAACGGGACGATCGTGCTCTCACCGCCGGCTCTGATGACCGCGGTGCTGAGGATGTGCGAGCCGGTCACAACCCCCTGGCCGCCGACGCCCGCCATTCGTATGTTAAAGCGCTTTGCCATCTGTCTTCCTCCCTAATCTCTCCCCCCGCAAGAAGGGACTTGCAATTAGGCCTCCGGAAGGGCCGCCGCCGTTGCCGGCTTCGGCAGATACTCCTTATACCCGTAGCGCGTCGCCAGGTAGTGCTTGGCTTCCTCGGTAAGGTGCTCGGAGAACTGGTACCGGTCGTTCTCAACGCTCTTCGCGTCTTCCATCACCTTATCGGTTGGGATGGAGTACTCGATGTTGCAGGACGTGTAAGCCTGGATGTAGGTCGGGCCGATCTCGCGCGCGACCAGGACGGCCTTTTTGATGACGCTCTCGACCCGCCTCGGGTTGTTGGGGACGACCGTCGCGACATAGGCGCACCCGGCAAGCTTGGCCATGCCGACCATGTCCATCTTCTCAAACTTCTTGCCCAGCGGCGCCATCTTCAGAACCTGCCCCTTGTTGGTCATGCCGCTCTCCTGGCCGCCGGTGTTCCCGTACACTTCATTGTCCAGCATGATCGTCGTGAACCGCTCCTTCCGGAACCAGGAATGGAGCGTCATGCTGAAGCCGATATCGGCCATGCCGCCGTCGCCGGCCATGACCACCACATCCTTGGGCTTATCACCGAACCGCAATCGCAGTCCCCGGCTGAGCCCGCTAGCAACGGCACTCTGGTCCCCGTAGTTCCCATACACGAAAGGGATGGCCGCCTGGGAGATGGCCAAACGCCCGCAGCCGGCCGTCCCCACCGTGATGGTGTCCTCCGGATTGGGAA
>VBOD01000093.1 GCA_005877615.1 Nitrospirota bacterium
TCCTTTCTTCGTCACGCGGCAGATCTTCGCCGGCGCCGGCAAGGTCCTCAAGGTCTCCGGCAAGGCCCAGCTCTTCATCTCCCAGCGGGCCCAGCACATCCACGAAAAGACGTCGTCGTCCACGACCTCGTCCCGCAGCATCATCAACACCCGAGACGAGCCCCACGCCGACGCGGAGAAATACCGCCGGCTCCACATCATCGTGGGCGATTCCAACATGTCGGAGATCGCGACCTACCTGAAGGTCGGGACGGCCGCGCTGGTCCTCTCAATGATCGAGGACGGCTACACCGTCTCCCACATGGAACTGGATGACCCGGTCAAGGCGATCCGGGAGATCGCGCGAGACACGACGCTGAAGAGGAAGATCAAGCTCGAAGACGGGCGGGAGCTTACGGCCATCGAGATCCAGCGCGTCTACCTGGAGCGCGCCAAGGAATACCTCTGCTCCCTGGACGAAGAGCCAATCGCCGCCGACGTCGTGCGGCGGTGGGAGGACGTCCTCGATCGTCTGGAAGAGGACCCCATGCAGCTCTGCCACGAGCTGGACTGGGTCGTCAAGAAGCGGGTCATGCTCGAGTACATGGACAAGAAGGGCTGCGGGTGGGACGATCCGCGGATCACCATGATGGATCTCCAGTACCACGACGTGAAGCGGACCCGAGGCCTCTACTATCTCCTCGAACAGCAGGAGCTGATGGAGCGGCTGGTGCCTGAGGAGTCCGTCCAGCGCGCCATGACAACTCCGCCGCAGACGACCCGCGCGAAAGTGCGGGGGGACTTTATCCGATTCGCACGCGCGAAGAATCGCTCCTACACGGTGGACTGGACATACCTCAAGCTCAACGGCTATTGGGAGGAAACCATCCTTTGCATGGATCCTTTCAGCTCGTCCAACCGCCGTGTGGAGGAGCTCCTCTCGCAGGTCTCGGGCCAGCGGGTCTTCCGTTAGCCCTCGGTGTGATCCGCCTACCTCGCCACCGTGTCATCTCGTTCCTGATCCCAACCTCGTTCTGGTGCGTGCTCGCGGCCATCGGGGTTTCGTACTCTGCCCAGGCGGCTGCCGAGAAAGTCTTCACGGCAAAGCAGGGCGGGGTGTTCTACCTCACGGTCGTCGCTGAAGGGAATCCGGCCTCCGTGCAGGGACGGTTTCATGACCGGTTGGTCCCCTTCTTCAAGACTGGGCGGGCAGGCGAATACGGCGCGCTGGTGGGCATCGACATGGCGGACGATCCGGCCGCAGTCGACCTCAAGGCCGCGATCACCTATCCGGACGGCCGTCAGGAGCGGATTTACCGGGTCGTGGTGCAGGCGGAAGAGTTCCGTGTGCAGTCCATGACCTTGCCAAAGGAGCAGGTCGAGCCAGACGCCGCTGCCTTGAAGCGGATCAATCTGGAGAAGGAAAAGGTGCAAACCGTGCTGGCGGGCTTCACGCCGGAGCGTCTGTGGAGCACGGGCTTTCTGGTACCGGTGGAAGGGACCGCCACCGGTGCGTTCGGGAGCAAGCGCATCCTGAACGGCCAGCCGCGCAACCAGCATTCAGGCGAAGACATCTCCGCTCCGCTCGGCGCGCCGGTCAAGGCTGCGAACGACGGAATCGTCCGGATGGTGGACGATCAGTTCTTCAGCGGTGTCAGCGTGATTCTCGACCACGGCCTAGGGCTGTTCACCATGTACTTCCACCTGGACACAGCGACAGTCAAACACGGCGCGCGCGTGAACCGGGGGGACGTGATCGGCACGGTCGGCCAATCGGGGCGCGCCACCGGTCCGCATCTCCACTGGGCTGCCTGGCTCAACGGCTCGCGCGTCAACCCCTTCGCACTGGCCAAGCTCCCGCTCGATAGGTAACGAGTAGGGCGAACGGCGTCAGACGTTGGTGTCGATGCTGGAGGGGGCCTTGTTGAGGATGGCGGCGGCGGCGCGGGAGAGCTCGGCGTCGTAGTCGTGGCTGGGCGCGTAGACGCGGAACACAACGATGCGCGTCGGGAGGAGATCCAGGAACTCCTCCAGCGGTTCCGTGGACACGGCCTGCGTGGCCGGGTCGTAGACATACAACGGAATGCCGCGGGTGTCCTTGGGGTCCGGACGCGGGTCCAGCGGCGCCATGTCCACGCGGAAGGGCATCGTTTGCAGCTTGGCTGGTAGCTCCTTCTGGATCTGCTTCTCGAACTGCTCGCGGCTCGGAAAGTCCATCCCCCGCTCCTGGCCCTTCTCCTTGAGCACGGTGTTGTACCCCATCTTCCACTTCACATCGCGGCCCAGGACGAACGCCCACTCCTCCCCAAGCCGCCGCTGCGTCGCGTGGCGGGATTTCTTCCAGCCCCGGACCGTTTCCAGCAAGGACCAGTCGGTCAGGTTCAGGTACTCCTCCATCTTCTTGCGCGGATCGTGGGGGAAGACAAGCCGCATCGTGTCGCCGAAGATCTCGCGCAGGTGGATGTCGATGGCCCGCGTGGTGCGGTGGTAGTACACGTTGGAGTAGAGGTACATCCGCGTGTTCAGGAACATCTGCAGGGCCGGCAGGCCGGTCTTGTGGATGGTGAAGCCTTTCGGCGTGATCATCGTGTAGTGGATGAGCCGGCTCAGGTCCACCGGCCCGACGGCCACGCCGCACATGTAGGAGTCGCGCAGCACGTAGTCCAGGTTGTCGCCCGTGTAGCTGCCTGAGATGACCGGCTGCAGAAGGTTGACCCACCGCGGCATCCGCGAGATGTCCTTGCTTTTGTCCTTCAAAATGAGATGAGCGATCTGGTCGGGGTCCAACTCTTCGCCGGGGGCGAACGGCCCGGACGGGCTTCGCCGGATCCTGCGGATGATCGGCCCGAGGTGCTCCCGGATGATGACCTGTCCAAGCCTTTCGTGGGTGAGCCCGAACGCTTTCAGGAAATTGTCGTCGAAGAAATGGCAGAACGGGCCGTGCCCGATGTCGTGGACGAGCGCGGTGACGCGCAGCAGCTCTTCGACGTAGTTGGCCGACGGCGCGTCAGGGACGACCTTCTGCAAGAAGGAGTAGAGATGCCGGGCGAACCGGCCGGCGACGTGCATCGCGCCGAGCGAGTGGACGAACCGGCTGTGCTCGGCGGACGGGTAGACCCACCGGGCGCTCTGGAGCTGGAAGATGTAGCGCAGCCGCTGGGCCCAGGGCGAATCGATCAGATCCTTCTCGGTCGCTTCCTGCTGCGCGGCGCGCGCCTTCCCCCCGGCGGGGACGGCGAAGGGGACGGTGAAGGTGATGTACTCGTGGATCGGGTCGGCGATGAGCGCCGAGCCGTCGTAATGGGATTTGCCCAGCGAGGGACGAGGATTCACTTCGAAATCCTAGCATGATGGAGGTGGAGGGGCAAGGTGCTCTTTTGTCCGAGCCTGGTGCGTCCGGAAGCGAATGATGGCCTGGTACGCCAGGATGTAGGCGCTACCCGTGGCGACGAGGCCGAGGATGATATGGCCCAAGACGAAGGGCAGCAGGTATGGCCTGAATTGCTGCCAGAGCATTAAGAACTGGTCCCAGAGCATCTTGGACGCAAAGTCGTTCCAATCTATCAGTGGCGGCGCGCCGACCGGAACGACGAGCAACCCCACGCCCATGCTGCTTCCGATGATCGGCAAGATCGTCCACGGGTTGTTGGTGAACGCGCCGGCGAGCACGGCGACGAGATTGAACCGGAATGCCCAGGCGCAAAACAGCGCGGTGAGGGTATGGAGCCCGTAGGTGGGCGTGAACGCGATGAAGGTCCCCACGGCGAAGGCCAGCGCAGTGCGTTGCGGCGAATCGCCCAAGTGGAGAATGTGGCGGAACTTTTCCTTGATCACGGCATAGCGGATCATAGGCGGTGCTCGTAGCCTCTCGCGGTCAGCGGGCGCACGGAGCCGTTGACGCCAATGAGCCGGAGCCCCTGGCGTCGCGGCGTGATCAGGCCGATGGGGGTCGCCCGGAGCAGTCGCCGGCGGATGAGCGAGTCCACGCGGGCGACCTTGGCGGGCGGCACGGTGAAGAGGAGCTCGTAGTCTTCCCCGCCGCTGAGCGCGTAGGCGATGGGGTCCCGTTTGCGGGCCCGCGCGTGGGTGAGGAGTTGCGGCGAGAGGGGGAGCTTTCGCGCGTCGATGAGACACCCCACTCCGCTCTCTTCGCAGATGTGGCGGATGTCGCCGGCGAGGCCGTCCGATACGTCGATGGCCGCGGAGGCCAGCCGGCCGTCGGCCAGGCGCCGCGCTTCCTTCAGCCGGGCCGTCGGCGTCAGGTGCCGGGTGATCAGGTAAGAATTGGACCGCTTGCGCGTCTGCAAAAGCTCCAGCCCTGCCTGTGCGTCGCCCAGCGTGCCGGTCACGTAGAGACGGTCGCCCGCGCGAGCGCCGGACCGCCGGAGCGCGTCCTGCGGGGCGACGTCCCCCAGCACCATTACAGCCAGGAACATGTCGGTGCGGGAAGCGGATGTGTCCCCACCGACCACTGCCACGCCGGCCGGGTCGCACGCCGCACGGATCCCCTCATACATGGCTTCGACATCGCGGGACGTCTCCCGAGGAGTCAACGCCAGCGCGATGAGCAGGAACCGGGGGACGCCGCCCATGGCCGCAATGTCGCTGAGATTGGCCATGGCGGCCTTGTAGCCGAGCTGCCGGTAGCTGGTGAACCTCAGGTCGAAGTGGATGCGTTCGGCGAGGAGATCGGTGGTGGCCAGGATGACGCGGCCGGGCCGGGGCTTCAGCATGG
>VBOD01000094.1 GCA_005877615.1 Nitrospirota bacterium
CTTCGATCGATCGAGCGAGGCGCGGAATTCTACCTCGAGCGACGGCTGTTTCGGGAAGGACCCACTCCTTACCGTCCGTGGTTCCGGCTCCACTATCCCGTCCACTATTACTACGACATCCTCGTCGGACTCGACACCCTCACGTCCCTCGGCTATGGCGGGGACCCGCGAATGCGGCCCGCCCTCGACCGCCTCGAGGCGATGGGCAACCGCGATGGGAGCTGGAACATGGATGCCCTTCACCCGGACAGCGAGGACCCCGTGTACCAGTTTCGCGGGCCGTTCTATCCACTCGGCCTGGAGGTCCCGGGGCGCCCGAGCCGATGGATCACGACGACCGCGCTCTCGGTCCTGAAACGGGCCGGTCGCTGACGCGCCCAGGTCCGCCGTCTCGGAAGGAGAAGCGAGAATGAACTGCCGCGGGCCGGGCTCGAACCGGCGACTTCGAGATCTTCAGTCTCGCACTCTCCCAAACTGAGTTACCGCGGCGCGAAGCGTCCGAACGCCCAGCGAGAGAAATAGTTTTTGGGCGCGCCCCGAGGGTTCGATTCAGAGAGGCAAATCCTTGACGGGCTCTCCGGAAATCCACACCTTGCGGATGTTCGCGGGCTCCGCGAGGATCCCAATCCGGTCCAGCGGACTCTTCGCGAGGGCCAGGAAATCTGCGTCGTAGCCGGCCTTCAGTTGTCCGGACTTCGGAGCTTGCGGGCCGATCGTGAGCGGCCCCGTGGCCGTCGCCGCCTCGATCGCCTGAACCGGTTTCATCCCCGCCTCGACCAAATGCCCGACCTCGTGGCCGTTGAGGCCCCATCCGGCCGGTCCGCCGGCGGACGTAAAGATGTCGGACCCGGTGGCCATCCGCACCCCCTTGCGAATCGCGATGCGCAACGCCTTCTGGTGCTGTTCGTTGATCGCGACGGCCTTCCGGTACGCGTACTCAGCGATCCCCGCCTCCTTGCCCACTCGGACGAGGCGTTCGATGATGAACCGCGTGGGAACGAGGATCGCATCGCGCTCCCGCATGAGGTCCGCCGCCTCCTCGTCGAGGAACGTGCCGTGCTCGATCGTCCGGCATCCCGCGCGGAGCGCGGCCATGATGCCGGGCTTGCCGTGGCAGTGGGCCGCGACGACCCGGTCCGCCCGCGCCGCCTCCGAGACGATCGCCTCGAGCTCCTCCCTCGAGAATTGAGCATGGACCGGATGGTCCAGTTCGCTCGCGACCCCGCCCGACGCGAGGACCTTGATGACCCTCGCCCCGACCCGGAGCTGCATTCGGACCCCTTTCAGGCACTCGGGCACTCCATCGCAAAGATACGAGAATCCGGTGCGACGCAACACCTCCTGAATGAAGTCCAGTGGGAACGAATGGAGATCTCCGTGCCCTCCCGTCTGACTCAGGGCTCCACCCGCTCCGTAGATATGCGGCCCGCGGACCGTTCCTTCCGCGACGACGCGGGCCAAGTGGACGCCGAGCCCGGAGAGTTCCCGGATGCTCGTGAATCCGGCAGCGACCGCGACCTCCGCATCCTTCGTCGCTCGGGCCGCCAACACCGCAAGAGGGGTCCGGGCGATCTCCTCCACGTTGAGGGTCCGGATCCCCATGAAGTGCCCGTGGACGTCCCACATTCCCGGCATGAGCGCGGGTACGTTCAGGACCACCGCACCCGCCGCCGACGGCGCGCCTTCGATCGGACCCGCATATGCAATCGTCGGTCCGTCGACGACCAGCGCCCCGTCCTTGATCGGATCTCCGATTCCGGGGATCAGCACGTCCGCTTCGATCCGTAACATCGGGTTCGCAATCGCGGGCGGCCCCAAGAACGTAGCGGCGCTGCGAGACACCGAGAACCTTATGGGTCGGTCCCCGTTCCCGCGGGCCATGGCCGGACTCGCGCCGCCGGAAGTCGATCGGGCACTCGATGCCCGCTTCCCCGACGCACTCGAGTACACGCGCCGTCTGCTGCGCCAGCCCTCGGTCAGCGCGACCGGCGAAGGAATCCGAGAGTGTTCGGAACTCGTTCAGCAGATGATGGCGGACATCGGTTGCAGGACCCGCACCTGGTCGAAGGGCGGCCACCCGCTCGTCATCGGCGAGCTGGACGTGGGCGCGCCCGTCACCCTGATCGTGTACGAGATGTACGACGTCCAACCGGTCGGCGACTTGAACGCATGGCAGGCCCCGCCATTCGCCGCGGAAATCCGTGACCTGCCCGGCGTCGGCAAGGCCATCATCGCCCGCGGCTCGACGAACTCGAAGGGAGCCCTTGCGAACCACCTGTTCACCTGGAAGACGATCCGCGACGTCGACGAGATGCCCGTGAACCTGATCATCCTCGCCGAGGGCGAGGAAGAGATCAGCAGTGCGAACTTCATCGAATACATCCGGACGCACCGCCGCGAGCTGAAGGCGGACGCCGCGATCGCGAACGACTATTCCGAGGACCTTCGCGGCGTGCCGACGATTTACCTCGGGGTGAAAGGATGTCTCTACCTGACCGTCTGGTCGCGCGGGAACCCGCAGGCCGGCGGACCGATGGACAGCGAAATCCACAGCTCGAACGCGGTGTGGATCGGCTCCCCCGTGTGGCGTCTGCTCCAGGCCCTCAACACGTTGGTCGACGAGGACCAGCGGCCCGCGATTGACGGCATCTGGGAGGACGTCGTTCCGCCGACGAAGGCCGACACCGCGATGGTCAAGACGCTCGCGAAGACGTTCGACCCGTCCGCGTGGCTCCAGGAGGAGCGGACGGCGAAGTTCAAATTCGAGTTGCCGAAGGACCAGCTCCTGCTGAAGTACCTGTTCGAGCCGACCGTGAACATCTGCGGCATCTACTCCGGCTACATCGAACATGGCGGCACGAAGACGGTGCTGCCGCACGAAGCGTACGCGAAGATCGACATCCGACTGGTCAAGGCCATGACCGTCGAGGGAACGCTGAGGAAGCTTCGCGACCACTTGAAGAAACGAGGGTACGACGACTTGCGAATCGAGGTCCATGGGCCCTACGGACCGGCGAAGACGGACCCGGAATCGTGGATCGCGAAGGCCGCGGTCGAGGCCGTGCAGGCGAACGGGAAGGAGCCGGAGGTCTGGCCCTCGAGCGGGGGAACGATGCCCGCCTTTGCCTTCGACGAGTACCTCAAGTTGCCGTGGGTTTCGACCGGGCTGGGGCACGGTTCCCGGGCCCACGCGCCGAACGAGTACGCCTCGATCGACGGAATGAGACGGTTCATGGCCGGCGAAGCGACGCTCCTCTACGCGGCCGCGAAGCGAGCCCCGAAACGGCGCCGATAGGCCCCCCGCGAGGGACTGAAATCGCCTCGAAAATCGAGTGCGAAAAACGGTCCCGCCCACATGGAGAAAATCAACTCATTCTCAAGGTCAGATTTTCAGCGCGACACCTATAAATAGCGTCATCCAGGATGGGCCGATGGAATGTCTACGGAGAATACTCCTCAGGTGACTTCATGCGTCTTTTGATCCGCGACATTCGCGGGGACGAGAAAGGAGTCGCCTCGACCGTCGGCACGATCATGGCCCTCCTCGTCTTCCTCACGTTCCTCAGCCTCATCGTGAATCAGTACGTGCCCGTCTGGATGAAGGACTCCGAAGCGTCCCACATGAACGGCGCGTTGGGCCAGTTTGGCGGGCTCAAAGGGGCGATCGACCTCCAGATCCTCGCGGCGCAGGCCGCCAAGATTTCGGGAACCCACTACATCCCCGTGACGTCCTCGTCTGCCGTGAGCCTCGGGGTCGACGGCGTTCCGATTTTCGCGGCTTCGACCCTCGGCACGCTCCAGTCGTACCCGGACGCGGGCTCGTTCACCGTGCAGTTCTCCTACATTCCCAACAAAGCTGTGCCGTCGCAGGTCGCGACGGTCAAAGAACAATCGAACGGGTCCATCGAACTTGATGTCGCGAACCGGTACTATGTCCCGCAGAAGATCGCGTACGAAAACGGCGCGGTCATCCGGTACCAATCGGACGGCCAGGTCATCCGGGCCCAGCCCACGTTCTCCGTCTTGAAGACGAACAACACCCTCGACGTCTCGTTCGGCCTGGTCAGCCTGTACGGTGCCGGCAGCGTGTCCGGGACCAGCACGGAAGTCGTGAACACGCAGGTGTTCGCGTTCGACCGCCAGGATTACCAAGGATTCCCCGCCAACGCGGTCATCTGGGTCAACCACACCTCGCGGTACGGCCTATCCTGGTACCGGTTCCTGAACCAGACCCTGGCGAGCGCCCTCGTCCTCGGCGGGACGTTCACGCAGACTCCGCTCGACATCTCGTACACGGCGAAGATCGGTCTCATCGTGATCTACAAAGTCTCTGCGAGCTACAATCCGGCTCTGCGGACGTACACGATGCGCCTCGAGATTCACAACAATCCGGGGCTGCTCGCCCTGAGCGTCTTCCGCCTGTTGCACGCCCAGGTCCAGGTCGGAGTGGGAGATACGACATCGAACGTTCAGTTCTGAGGTGGAATGGAGATGCCGAAACAGAAAAAGATCCTCATGCCGCGGGGCGCGATCCAAAAGAAGGCCGAATGGTCCGGCACGCGCGGTTCCTAC
>VBOD01000095.1 GCA_005877615.1 Nitrospirota bacterium
AGGCCGTCGAGCTGGACGCCGTGGCGGAGGCCAAGCGGCTGGAGGCCGGCTATGCGCGGCTCTGTGGCGTGTGGGAGTGGACCGTGCATTCCCACACGCTGAGTCACAGGGAAGGCAAGTCGCAGATCGTCTTGCCGTCGCCGGAAGCCGCCGGTGTCCAGGGGCCGTCGCCGGCTGAGATTCGGATCTACGGCGACGCCGTGTACCTCCGGTGGGACTTTCAGGGCGGGTATCAGGAGGACAGCTTGCTGCTGACCGACAACCGACGTCTTGAGGGAACGTTCCGCACGTCATACGGAGCGGTCGGCGCGATCACCGGCAAACGGGTGTCGTCGTGCAAACCCTCTGGAGCCGACGGCAAGCCATGATCGTCGGCGTCCCCAAGGAGATCAAGGACCATGAATTCCGCGTCGGGCTGACACCCGACGGCGCGCGCGCGCTGGTGAAGGCCGGCCATCGGGTGCTCATGGAAGCCGGAGCCGGCGCGGGCAGCGGGCTTGACGATCAGTCTTACCGGGCGGCCGGCGCCGAGATGGTCTCCGACAAGACCGCCCTCTTCGAGCGAGCGGACTTGATCGTCAAGGTCAAGGAACCGCTGCCCGCGGAGTATCCGCTCTTCCGGAAAGGCCAGGCCCTCTTCACCTATCTCCATCTCGCGGCCAACCGTCCCTTGACCGAAGCCCTGCTGGACCGGCGGGTGGTCGCCATCGCTTACGAAACCGTCGAGCGCCCGGACGGCAACCTCCCGATCCTCCGGCCGATGAGCGAGGTCGCGGGGCGGCTGTCCGTCCAGATCGGAGCGCACCACCTTGAGCGGACGCACGGGGGCCGCGGCGTCCTGCTGGGCGGGGTGCCCGGCGTGGCTCCAGGCAAGGTAGTGATCCTCGGAGCCGGTGTCGTTGGGACGCATGCGACCCAGATGGCGGTGGGACTCGGAGCCCATGTGACCGTTTTCAATCTCAGTCGGGAACGGCTGGAAGCCTTGGATACCCTGTACCAGGGACGTGTCACGACCATGGCTCCTCATCCTGAATGGATCGAGCAGGCCGTCTTGGAAGCCGATCTGGTCATCGGCGCTGTCATGGTGCCGGGCGGCCGGACTCCCGTCCTGGTCAAGCGCGGGACGGTCAGCCGGATGAAGAAGGGCGCGGTCATCGTGGACGTCGCGGTGGACCAAGGCGGGTGTGTGGAGACGACTCGTCCCACATCCCACTCGGACCCGGTATACGTAGTGGACGGCGTGCTGCATTATGCCGTGCCGAACATTCCGGGGATTGTGCCGCACACGTCAACTTTGGCCTTGACCAACGCGTCACTTCCCTTTATTCTCCGGGTGGCCGAACTGGGGCCGGAGCAGGCGGTCAGGATCGATCCGGTTCTCGCGAAGGGCCTCAACCTCGCCGACGGTCGTGTCAAGTACCGCGCGGTGGCCGAGGCGTTCGGCATGCCGTTCACTCCCTGAATCGGGGCGTAGCGCAGCCTGGTAGCGCACTGCGTTCGGGACGCAGGTGTCGGAGGTTCAAATCCTCTCGCCCCGACCAAATTCAACGCCGCTCGGCCAAGACTTCGCGGCTGCGGAAGCCGCAGGCGCTCCTCGCCGGCGTGGACGTTAATCGTTATACGTTATGCGTTATTCGTAGAACAGAGCAGTCTTGTACGTTTAACGATTTAACGTTTAACGTTGAATCCCATGACTGTTCCTCAGCCTCCCGACTTCATCGCCGCCGAGGTCATTGTTTCCGGCGATGTCCAGGGCGTCGGGTATCGCGCGTTCACGCAACTGGTCGCGAAGGAACTAGGCCTGTCCGGCTGGGTGCGCAATCTCTATGATGGACGAGTGCAGGTCGAGGTCGAAGGTCCCCGCGCGAAGGTCGAAGAACTGCTGGCGCGGCTTCGCCGCGGGCCGTCGCTCGCGGAGGTGACCGACGTGTCGGTAACCTGGAAAACGCCAACCGGGAGCGTACAAGGCTTCACAATTCTGCTGTGATGGGGAGCAATCAAAAGTTTACTGAAGTGTGATTGACACGCCTTCCTCGGTGCCCCTATACTCTCCCCCCACATGAATTACAAAAAGCTCATTCGTGAGGTTCCGAATTTCCCCAAACCCGGAATCCTGTTCTACGACATCACGACCTTGCTCAAGGACCGCGTGGCATTCCGCAGCGTCATCGGAGACCTCACCGTGCTCTATCGGAACCGCAACGTGGCCAAGGTCGTCGGCATCGAGTCGCGTGGCTTTATCCTGGGCGCTCCGCTGGCGCATCAACTCTCCGCCGGCTTCGTGCCGGTCCGGAAGTCCGGCAAGCTGCCGGCCGACATCTTCGAGGTCAAGTATAATCTGGAGTATGGTACCAACTCGCTGGCGGTGCACCGGGACGCGATCGCCATGGGCGAGCGGGTGCTCATCGTGGACGACCTGCTCGCGACCGGCGGGACCGCCGCCGCGACGGTCAATCTGGTTCGCCAACTCGGCGGGGAAATTGTGGGGCTGGCCTTTCTGGTGGAGTTGTGCTCGCTTAAAGGGCGCGAACAACTCGATGGCTGCGAGGTCCAGGCCCTGATCCAGTACTAGGCGCTATGGTCATCCACCGCATCTCGTCGGGCGGAGTTGTCTTCAGACCGGCCGGCGCAGGCTACGAGGTGGCCTTGATCCGGGTGGCCCGCGCCGACGGGGACGCGTGGGCCCTGCCGAAGGGCTGGATTGAAAAGGGGGAAGATCTCGAACAAACGGCCGTCCGGGAGGTTCGCGAGGAGACCGGGCTCGATGCCAAGGTGCTCCGGAAGCTGGGCGAGGTCACCTATGAGTTCTACTCCAAGGTCGATCGCAGCCGTATCGTCAAGACGGTGCACCTGTTTCTGATGGAATACCTCGGCGGGAATACGGACGACCATGATGACGAAGTGGAGGAAGTGCGCTGGTTTTCGCTCGCGGACGCGCTCCGCACGCTGTCGTACAAGAACGAGCGCGAGATGTTGGAAAAAGCCATAGGTCTCATTCAGGGAGGAGGGCAACCCGCATGACCGCGAAGTCCAAGCCGCGCCGGGCCGTGAAAGCCACAGTGAAGGCGTCGGTGAAGACAGTGGCGAAGGGGAAGGCCAAGGCGAAGGCCAAAGCGCCCGCGCCCAAGGCGGTCGAGTCGCCTTCGACGGCGAAGACGGCGGGTTCGAGCCAGCGCACCGAGGCGCTCCGCAAGATGCTGCTGGAGCACCGCCAGGAGGTGATGAAGGAGATCAATGGGCTCATCGGCCATCGGATGTCCGACGAGATCCAGCGGCGGGTCGACTCGGCTCCAGATGTGGGCGATCAGGCGCTGCTCGACACGGAACGGGTACGGGACATCTCCATCATGGAGCTGCGCAACAAGATGCGGCAGCAGATCGACGAGGCGCTGGCGAAGCTCGAAGAAGGCACGTACGGGCGCTGCGCCGATTGCGGGGCGGAGATCACCGAGAAGCGGCTGCGCGCGGTCCCGTTCGCCCGGCGGTGCGTCGCGTGCCAGGCGAAACAGGAGATGCTCGAGAAGATCGAGATGGAGGAGGAACAGGAACTCTAACAGATGCGGTCCACACTCCTCGCGATCGCCGCGTCCTGGGTGGCGGCGTCTTCGGCCTGGGCGCTCACCAGCGACGAGGAGAACAGCGTCGCGATCTACCGCCGGCTGAATGCCGGCGTCGTCAACATCACCAACCGGGCCATCGCCTACGACTTCTTCTTCAACCCGATCCCCAGCGATTCGTCAGGGTCCGGTTTCATCCTCGATACCCGCGGGCACATCCTGACCAACCACCATGTCGTGCAGGGAGCCCAGCGGCTGGAGGTGAGCCTCGCCGACGGGAGCAAGTGGACGGCGAAGCTGGTTGGCGCCGATCCGCAGACCGACCTGGCGGTGCTGCAGATCAAAGCCCCGCCCGAAGCGCTGACCGTCCTGCCGCTGGGTGATTCCTCCGCGCTGCAGGTCGGACAGAAAGTCTTGGCGATCGGCAATCCCTTCGGGCTGGAGCACAGTCTCTCGGCCGGCATCATCAGCTCGCTGCGCAAGGTCGTGAAGACCGGCGCGACGGAGATCGAGGACGTCATCCAGACCGACGCCGCCATCAATCCCGGCAACTCCGGGGGTCCGTTGCTGGACTCCGAAGGCCACGTGATCGGGATCAACACGGCCATCTTCACCCCGTCGGGGGGGAACATCGGCATCGGGTTCGCCATCCCGATCAACACCGCGAAGCGGGTGGTGGCGGACATCCTCGCCCGCGGACACGTGGTGTATGCCTATCTGGGCGCCGAGACGCAGACGCTGACGCCGGGCGTGGCCCGCGTCCTGCAACTTCCCGTGGAGCACGGCGCCTTGGTGGTCCGGGTCGCGCGGGGGAGCCCGGCCGCCAGGGCTGGGTTGCTGGGAGGAACGCGGCAGGTGGTCATCGGCAACGCGATCGTGATCATTGGCGGCGATGTCGTGACGGCCGCGGACGGCCAGGCGATCACGAACGCGGAGGACCTGCGGCGGCTGGTCCGCAAGCACCAGCCCGGCGACCGGATGAAGCTGGAGGTTCTCCGCACGAACCGGCAAGGCGAGTTCAAGCGAAGCACAGTGGAGGTCAAGCTTGGCGAGCTCCCCCGCTAAACGAGCCGTGGTGCTGTGCAGCGGGGGATTGGACTCCACGGTCACGGCCGCCGAAGCCCAATCCGCCGGTCACGAGCTCTATCTATTGTCCGTCAATTACGGCCAGCGGCATGCCGTGGAATTGAAGCGAGTCCCTGAGATCGCCGCGGCCCTCGGCGCCAAGCGTCACCTGGTGGTGGAGGTCGATCTCCGGGCGATCGGCGGCTCGGCGCTGACCGACGCCGTACCGGTTCCCAAGGACCGCCCGGACACAGAGATCGGCTCCGGTATCCCGCCGACCTACGTCCCGGCCCGCAACACCCTGTTTCTGGCCCTGGCGCTGGGATGGGCGGAGGTGGTGCACGCCGAGGCAATCTATTTCGGGGCCAATGTGCTGGACTACAGCGGCTACCCCGATTGCCGTCCGGAGTACCTTCGCGCGTTTGAAGCCCTGGCCAAGCTGGGAACGAAAGTCGGCGTGGAAGGCGGGACGATTCGCGTGGAGGCGCCCTTGCTCCGGATGACCAAGGCGGATATCATCCGGAGGGGCCTGGCCCTCAAAGCGCCGCTTCACCTGACCCATAGCTGCTACGACCCGGACGAGCAGGGGCGCGCATGCGGCCGCTGCGACAGTTGCCGGCTGCGCCGCAAAGGCTTCGCCGAAGCTCAGGTGCCCGACCCCGTCGTCTATCGTCCGGGCAGTCTCTGATAGAATAGTTGGCGGAGGAACCGCCCCGTGTACGGCATCTCTCCGGAAGAGTTCTTCATGTACCTGATCATCGGGCTGGTCATCGTCATCCCGATTTCCGTCCGGATCTACCGCTGGCTGTCGATCGGCCGGCTCAAGGCGCGCCTCCAAGAGAAGGATCGCAACCCATGACACGGTTCTTGCCGCCGCTGGTCCTCGCGATCCTGATGATCCTGTCGGCCGTGCCCCGGAGCGAGGCCGCGTCCACCGAAGGTCCGGCCAGCACGCTCGCCGCCGTGTGCGCCCGCTACTACGGCGCGTTACAGAAAGAACGGTATGAAGAGGCGCTCGGCCTCCTGCACGAGCGTCTGAGGCAGGCGTTGCAGGTCCGGACGGCAAAGGACCTTGCCGCGCGCAGCATCCTAGCCCAGCGCGACCTCGTCGAGGCCTTTCGTCGGTTCGACCAGATTGACGTGGCCAAGACCGAGGTGGACCTGACATCCATAAAGGCGACCGTCTCGGCCTCCGACAATGTTAACGTGTTGGGGGAGGTCGCGTACGATCTTGTGGTCTTCCCGGTAGGGCCGGGCCGTCCGCTCATGTACCGGGTGGTCATGGATGTGGGCCTCTCGCAGGGACAGATCATCCGGCTGACCCAAGAGTCCATCACCCGCATCGATCCCGGCGCCATCCGCGACGTCCTTTAAGCCTCCCGCTTCCTTGACCGTCCCGCCTGATTCTGGTTACATACGCCCGTGGCGTCTTTTCAGAACAAGCGGGCGCAGGCGAAGGCGCTTCAGGAGATGAAGTCCCGCATCGCCGAACTCCAGGCCCGCATCACGAAAGACGTGGACTACGCCTTCGAGTCGCTGTTGCAGGCGCAGCCAGACCTCTCCTTGAAGATGGAAGGCGAGCTGGAAGAAGTGCTGCGGATGGCGGAGCTGATCGAGGGCGAACTGGACGAGGCTTCGGGCATCTCGGAGCTGGAACGGCTGGACCGGCGCATCGAGTTCATCGAGGATCGGTTCGAAGAGCTCGAAGCCGAGCTGTACAGCCGTCCCCGGCGGCGCCGGAAGCGGCGGCCCAACCTCTTTGATTTCTTCCGGCAGGCGACAGGGGGCGGCGGCTGGGGCGGCGCAACGGACCCGCAGGGCGAAGTGTCCAATGCCGCCCAAGCCTTTGCGATCCTCGGGCTCGAGGAAGGCAGCTCCTACACGGCGGTCACGAAAGCCTTTCGCATGAAGGTCAAGGAGCTCCACCCGGACGCGCGGGCCGGCGACCGGAGCGGCGAAGTGCAGCTCCGCAAGCTGATCGCCGCGTATCAGTACATCAAGTCGATTTACAACTGGGGCGAGGACACAGCATCCCCCTCGCGGGACGCCTAGCCGTGGGGAGAAGTGCGTTGCGACGCGGTGCCCTGATCATCGCGCTGATCTCCGGCCTCTGGGCGGATGTGGATGGCGCCCGGTCCGCTGAGGAACTGGTCGTCTACTCCGGGCGCAAGGAGGTGGCGGTCAAGCCGATCGTGGAAGCGTTCCAGAAGAAGACCGGCATCCCGGTCAAATTCAAGACCGGCACAACGACCGGATTGGCCCACGAATTGATCCAGGAGAAGGCCCGCCCGCGGGCGGATGTGTTCATTGCGACGGAAGTAGGTGTGATGGAGATTATTGCCAAGAACGGCGTGCTGGACAAGTACGTCTCGCCGGAAGCCAAGGGTTTGGAGCCCGGAACCAGCGACCGCAAGGGTCTGTGGACCGGCATCTCCTCGCGCGCCCGTGTGCTCCTCTACAACAAGAACCTTGTCGCGGAGAATGACGTCCCCCGCTCCGTCTTCCCACTGACCGATCCCAAGTGGAAGGGGAAGGTCGCCATCGCCGGTACGCGGGAGCGGACGACGTTGAGCTGGGTCTCATCGCTGATGGTCGCGAAAGGGGCCGACTTTACGAAGCAGTACCTGAAACAACTTTATGCCAACGGCCTGAAGATCCTTCCGGACAACGCGGATGTCTGGCAAGGCGTCGGGCGCGGCGAGTTCGCGATCGGGCTCACCAATTCGCCGAATTATTTCCTGGCCCGCAAGGCGGGCTATCCTGTCGGCGTGGTCTATCCCGACCAGAAGGACGGCGAGGTAGGCACGCTGCTGAATCTCAATGCGATCGCGCTCGTGAAGGGCGCCCAGCACCCCGGCGCCGCCAAGCGGTTCATTGATTTCGTCCTCTCGGCGGCCGGCCAGCGGATTCTCATCGACGGCGCCTATGAGATTCCGCTCCGACCGGACATCATTGACCTCGTCCCGCTGACCGGGTTCCGGCAGACGCCTATCACGGAGGAGCAACTGGCGGAACTGGCCGAGCCGACGTTGAAACTCCTGGCCGAGATCGGCCCGGAGTGGTGAAAGGAGCCTCCATGCGATACTTCATGCGACGACGGCTTCTGTGGATGACCGCATGCGTCGGGATCGCCGCGACCTTGGGGACGGCGGTCCCGATCGCGCAGGCCGAGGGCTTCAACCCGGACCTTCTCAAGACAGGGATGGCCCTGACGGACGTGGTCCAGACGTTCGGGCAGCCGAACCGGATGGAATGGGTCAATCAGAAGGGAACGCCGGTGTTGTTCCTCTTCTACCCGACCGAGGATCGGTTTTCCCTGCTCCGTCCGTTCGGCAATGACCTGGTCACGCTGCAGGACGGCCGCACCTACACGCCTCTGGGATTCGTGACCGAAATCCTTGCCGGGTGGGGCAAGAAGTTCTACGACCAGGCCCGGTTTCCTCAACAATAGAAGGGCACCATGCGCATCCTGATGCTTGCAAGCGAAGCGGTCCCGCTGGCCAAGACGGGAGGTCTAGCGGATGTGGCAGGAACGCTGCCGGTGGAGCTGGCGCGCCTAGGGCACGAGGTCCAGCTGGCCCTCCCGCGCTATGCGAGCATCGATCCCCAAGCGAGTAGTCTCCGGCAGACCGCGACGGTGGCGGTCCCCATCCGCGGGGACTCTGTCGAGGTCGGGGTCGAGACCGGCGCGCTCGGGAACAAGGCCGTCTCGCTCATCTGTATCCGCTATGATCCCTTCTTCGGCCGGGCTGGCCTCTACGGCGAGGAGGGCCGCGACTACCCCGACAACCTGGAGCGCTTCGTGCTCTTCTGCCGCGCGGTCCTGGAGGCCTGCCGGCAGCCCACGCGTCCGCCGCACGTGCTGCACGCGCATGACTGGCAGACGGCGCTCGCCGTCGCCTATCTCAAGACGCTCTATCGGGATGACCCGGCGTGGGCGAAGACCCGCGTGCTCTTCACCATCCACAACATGGGCTATCAGGGACGCTTTCCCGTGATGGACTATCCCGCGACCGGCCTGCCGTGGTCCGAATACACCCCCGAACGGCTCGAATTCTACGGACAGGTGAATGTGCTCAAGGGCGGGCTAGTCTATGCGGATCTGCTCACCACGGTCAGCCCGACCTACGCACGCGAGATCCAGACCAGCGAGTTCGGGCATGGCCTCGAGGGCGTGCTCCAGGCGCGGAAAGACCGCCTCTTCGGGGTGACCAACGGGATCGACTACGACGTCTGGAATCCGGCGACTGATCCGCATCTGCCGGCGCATTACTCGGCGAAGGATCTGAGCGGGAAGAAGGCCTGCAAGACAGCCCTCCAGCGCGAGATGAAGCTGCCCGCGCGCAATGTCCCGCTTCTGGGGATGGTCTCCCGGCTCGCGTTCCAGAAAGGGATTGACTTGGTCGTGGAGATCATCCCGAAGCTGCTGGAGCTGGACGTACAGATGGTCGTGCTCGGAAGCGGCGAGCCGGCCTATCACGAGCGGTTGACGGACTTGAGCACGCGTTATCCGGGCAAGCTCGCGGTGCGCCTGGCGTTCGATGAAGGCCTGGCGCACCTCATCGAGGCCGGCTCTGATCTCTTTCTCATGCCCTCGCGCTACGAACCCTGCGGGCTCAACCAGCAATACAGCCTCCGGTACGGAACCGTGCCGGTCGTGCGGAAGACCGGGGGCTTGGCTGATACGGTCGTCCCCTACTTGCCTGTTGGCGGAAAAGGGAATAAGGCGACGGGCTTTGTCTTCGAGACCCCACAGCCGGAAGTGCTCCTCAGCACCATTCTCTTAGCCTTGAAGGTGTACCGGGACAAGGAAGA
>VBOD01000096.1 GCA_005877615.1 Nitrospirota bacterium
CGGCCGGGGCGCTGTGCAGCACCCGGGATCCGTCGGCGGCGTAAGCATGTCTTGCTCGGGACCAAGCGACGTCTCGGGCGCACGCTGTGGGGCGCTCAATCTCAAGGGACCAGTCACGATGGCTCTCGCGGTATTCCGACAGTTCGACCACACGACCATCTTGGCGCGCCACTTCGCACGAATCGGGCACCTCTAGGGGAACGCCACGCGGTTCCCAGCGGTCCGCGAAACCGTGCCGCCTACCGATCAGTCGGTGGATCATCAGACCCAGTTCTTGCAAGATCCGGACAAACCCGCTCGCGGTGTATGCGGACGACATCCTGAAGGATTGTGCTGGGCAGGGACGTTCAAGACTGCGCGCTCGTCTCGATCAAGACCGTGTGGCGGGCCGGCCCTAGGTTGATCGCCTCACAGCCACGTGGAGACACACATGTTGACGCGCAAGACTAGGCTCGTCCTGACCACCCTGACGGGAGCATTGCTGGCGGTGGCATGCGGCGGCAAGGGCTACGGTACCACCGCACCGCCCCCCCCGCCCCCGCCCCCCCCTCCGCCCCCCGGCAATACGGTAGCGGCCACTGCGTCCCTGACATTCACACCGGGCACGATCGACGTGACTGTTGGCGATATCGTGACCTTCGCGTTCGGGTCGGTGCCGCACAACGTATTCTTCACGCAGCAGGCCGGCGCGCCCGCCGACATCGACGGAGCCAACGCGAACGTGTCGATCACGCGAGCGTTCGCGACGGCGGGCACGTACACGTACACCTGTCACATCCACCCTTCGATGCAGGGGACCGTCGTGGTCCGCTGAGCAGTCCGGAGGACGTGAACTAGAGCGGGGTCCCGGCTAGGGACCCCGTTCCATTTCCTCCCCGAGCTACACCGCTCGAACGATCCCCCATGCCCCGGCGCTGATCAGGAGCAGTCCCGCGAGACGGACCACCGGCGCAGGCTCGCGGGCCACGCGCTCCACGGTGATGGCGAGCGCCGTCAGCGCGATCATCGCCAGGTTCATCATTCCGGTGACCACCAGTAGGGTCATGAACGGCACGCAGCAGAGGACGCAATCCACCCCCAGGCTGATCCCGCGCCGCCAGGCACCGGGGCGCGCGGCGCCGGGGCGGCCCTCGCGGCAGCACGCCAGGTGCCGGGCCTTCCATGAGGTGAGCTGCACCCATCCAGCCGCGACCAACGCGACGCCCCGGGCGATCGGTATCGCCGGCGCCAGCGTCGGCCAGCGCAGCTCCGCCGCCACCAGCGCGGCACCCACGACGTAGATCCCCGCGCCCACCACCGCCCACACCGCGAAGTAGCCAACCCCCGCTTCTCCCAGACCGGCTAGGCCGTCGGGCGCCGGACCCGTCGGCGCGACCCGCGCCAGGGTCGGGACCAGGGAGGGGATCATCATCGCGCCCATCATCGCCACCCACATCGCCAGAAAGCCGGCCGCGGCGGTCAGGCGGGTCTCGCCCGGCATGGGCAGCCACGCCATCGACAGGGTCCATCCCCCCGGCATGGCCATCCCCTCCGCCATGGCGCTGGACCAGAGGATCGTGGCCGCGGCGCTGGCCACGAAGAGCAGGGCGCTGAAGGCCAGGAACAGTGCCCGGCGCGCCTCGGGCGCGTTGGTCTCCATCACGATGTGAGCGTCCGCTCGAGCGCCGCGACGATCTGAGTCCAGCCCCTCCGGTGCCCGTCCAATTGGCTGGGCGGGAGCTGGCGGTGGGTCAGGATCAACTCGGTGCTGTCGCCGCGGTCCTCGAGCTCCACCGTCACCACGGTGGGCCGGTGGTCGGTGTTTGCCGAGAGCCAGGTGAAGGAGAGGAGCGATGGACGCTCGATCGCCAGGTACTCTCCCCAGTGTTCGACGCTCGAACCGCGGTGCCGCATGACGATGCGAAACTTCCCGCCCACTTTGGGGTCGAGCGCGGTGATGTCGGCGCCCTCGCCGGTGCCCATCCAGTGTGCCAGGCTCACCGGATCGAGCCAGGCAGCGAACACCCGCTCCCGGGGGACGGCAAGGACCCGGCGGATCACCAGGACCTCGGCCGAATCGTGCGTCGTGCTCAGGGCCGGCGTCCTCGCGTCCCAACCAGCATCGCTTCCAGCGCGTCGAGCCGCGCGTCCCAGAATTCGCGGTAATGCTCGAGCCACCGGGTCGCCTCCCGCAGCGGCTCGGGCCGGAGACGCAGCCAGTGCTCGCGCCCGCGGACGCGGCGGCGCACCAGTCCGGCCCGCTCCAGCACCTTCACGTGCTTCGAGACCCCGTTGAACGAGATGGGGAATCGGCGCGCGAGGCTGCCGACGTTGAGCTCGCCCCCCGCCAGGGCCGCGACGATGGCGCGGCGCGTCGGGTCAGCGATGGCCGCGTACACCCGGTTCAGCCGGGGGCGGTGCGCCGGGGAGGGGCGCGTGGGCGCCGCTTGCGAGGAATGTGGTCGGGGCATATAATCATTCAACCGATCGGTAGAATATTGTCGAGTCGGTGTGGATTGTGCAACCGTCACCTCGGAAGGGGCAGTCGAACCATGACGCAAGACGGCGCGAGCGGTCTCACCAATCATCCCGTAGTGTCGCACGAAGAGTGGCTGGCGGCGAGGACGGCGTTCCTCGCTCGCGAGAAGGAGTTCACCCGGCTGCGGGACCAGCTGAGCGAGGAGCGACGCCGGCTCCCCTGGGAAGCGGTCACGAAGGCCTACGTGTTCGAGGGGCCGAGTGGCAAGCGGACTTTGGCCGAGCTGTTCGAGGGACGGAGCCAGCTGGTCGTCTACCACGCCATGTTCGATCCCCGCAACGCCTCGCCGTCCACGTCCTGGACCCGCGACGCCGCGTGCCAGGCCTGCTCGTTCTGGGCCGACAACTTCAACGGGAACATCATCCATCTGAATCATCGGGACGTGACCATGGTTGCCGTGTCGCGGGCGCCCCACGCTGCGTTGGCCTCCTACCAAAAACGGATGGGCTGGACCTTCCCCTGGATGTCATCGGGCGACAGCGATTTCAACCGGGATTATCAAGTGTCGTTCACGCCGGAGGAGGTGACAAAGCAACGGGCCTACTACAACTACACGATGCAGGACCCGCTGCTATCCGAGCGGGAAGGGGTCAGCGTCTTCTACAAGGATCCGGCGGGCCGGGTGTTTCATACCTACTCGGCCTACGCGCGCGGCATCGACCTGCTCAACGCGGCGTACAACTACCTCGATCTGGTGCCCAAGGGGCGGGACGAGGGGGGCCAGGGGCTCTACTGGGTGCGGCGGCACGACGAGTACGACCGCTAGGCGGCCGCCGCCTTGCGTCACTCCTGCGTCTTCCCCAGCGCCTCCGCCGCCGCCCGCCGCACCTCGGGCTCTCGGTCGTTTAGGGCCCGGGTCAGCCCAGGAATTGCGGCCGCGACCTTCATCTCGCCCAGTCCCTCCACCGCGGCGAGGCGGATGTCCTTGTCCTCGTCTCCCAGCCGGTCGGCCAGCGCTTGCAGCGTAGCCGGATCGCCGATCTTGGCGAGTGACTTGGTGGCATGGCGGCGCAGGTCCAAGTCCGCCGACGTCGTGGCTCGCACGAGTGCGGCGGGCGCCTTGGTTACGTCATCGAGCTCCCCGATCGCGTTCGCGGCTTCGCGCTGGACCTCTACGTCCGCGTCCCCGAGCGCCCGGGCCAGCGGGTCGAGCGAACGGGACGCGTGCAGGTCGCCGAGCGCGCGGGCGCATTCCCGCCGCACCTCCGAGTCGGGATCGTTCAGGAGCAGCCCTTCGAGCGGCCCGACTGCGGACCGCTCGTGCAGCTCGGCGAGTGCGCTCACCGCCGCCCGCCGCACCGCATCATTGCGATCGGTGAGCGCGCCGACCAGCGCGGCACCGACCCGCGGGCTCCTCATGCGTCCCAACGCCTCCGCGGCGGTGGCGCGCATGACGGGATCGGTGTCCCGGAGCAGCGGCAGCACGTCCTTCGCGAAACTGGCGTCCTCGAACTGACCCAGCGCCCAGGCACTCGCCAGCCGTACCCGCGGGGACGAGGAGTGTACCGCACCCTGCAACGCCGGCGCGGACGCGGGATCCTGGATCTCGCCCAGGGCCCACGCGGCCATGGCCGCCGCTCCCATCGCGCTATCAGCCAGCCGGTGTTCCAGCGCGGCCCGGGTCTCGCGCCGCTCGCCGACCCCCGCCGCGAAGGCGGCACTCTCCCGAATCCGCGGCGACGGGTTGTCGAGCAAACCCCGCAGCACCGCGGCGGACACGGTGCTCCTGCCCAGGAGCTTCGCCGCGACGCGTCGCACGCACGGGTTGTCGGTGCCGAGCGTCCCGACCAGCAGCGCCACCGCCCGGGGATCGGTGATGGTACCAGCCAAAGAGTCCTTCGCTCCCTGGATGCCGGTGGGGGCGTCGCTGAAGCGCCCCAGCCGGGCGGGATCGGCCCCGATCCAGAAATTGCCGAGTTGGTCCCCGATCAGGTCGCAGATCACAGGGTCGGTGCGTGCCAAGGCGGAGAGAAGCGTGGCCACCCGCGCGGAATCGGCGCCGGCCCGGCCCCTCCTGGGGCCCGCTTCAGAGGTGGTATGAACCGTTGCGCCCGCCGCCAGCGAGAGGACGAGGAGGTGGAAGGCGCG
>VBOD01000051.1 GCA_005877615.1 Nitrospirota bacterium
CGGGTTGTCGGGCCTCACGTCACCCTTTCCCTCCGCGTCCAGCCACGAGCTTCGCGCAACGCGGTCGTCGGCTGGACCGGAGACACCCTGAACGTTCGGTTGACGGCGCCGCCGGTGGAGGGCGCGGCCAACGTCGCCTGCTTGGAATTCCTCGCCGACCTTCTTGACCTCCCTCAGTCCCAGTTCGAAATTCTCAGGGGTTCGCGTTCCCGCACTAAAGTCATCCGTATCTCCGGTTTGACGCAAGACGAAGTTCGCGCCCGCTTGGGGCGCTCCTAGTAGTGATGGCTGAGCCGATTGCCGAGAAGATGCGGGAGGGGGTGGAGCAGGGTGTCTTTCCCGGTGGAGTGCTGCTGGTGTCCTATCGGGGACAGACGGTCCATCACGCCGCCTATGGCGCTGCCTGCCTTGTTCCAGAGCCCGAGCCCGCGACTATCGACACGATCTACGACCTGGCCTCCTTGACCAAGCCACTTGTGACGACCACGGCGGTGGCGCTGCTGCTGGCGGATGGCCGGCTCAGCCTGGAGGATCCGCTGGAGCGGTTCGTCCCGGAGCTGACCCAAGTCGACCTGCGCCAGGCAACGATTCGCCACCTCCTCAACCACACGTCAGGTCTGCCGGCCTGGCGGCCTCTCTATGAACGGAACGTTCCGGACGGGCGCCGGCTGCGGGCCCAGCCGCTGGCGGCCCGTCGGGCAGCCGTCTTTGAGGCGATCCACCGCGAGCCGCTGGTCGAGCCCGTCGGCCGTCGCTGCCTGTACAGCGACCTGGGGTTCATGCTGCTGGGGGAGATCCTGGAGCGGGTCGTCAAGCAGGAATGGGCGGCCTTCTGCCATGCCGACGTGCTGGCACGGTTGGGCGTGTCCGGCCTGTTCTACATGAGCGAGAGCGGGCCCACGGGCGGCGTCTCAGTGGACGCGCGCCGGTTTGCGGCGGCGGAGCAAGACGAGTGGCGGGGCCGGCTGATCCGGGGCGAAGTCCACGACGAGAACGCGGCGGTGCTGGGCGGCGTGTCCACGCACGCCGGCCTCTTTGGCGCGGCCGCGGCGGTGCTCCGGTCTGTCACGCCCTGGCTCGCAGCGGTGCGGGGCGAGTCTTCGCCGATTCCTTCATGGTGGGCCCGCGAGTTCGTCCGACGACAGGGGATTGATCCCCACGGCAGTTGGGCGCTGGGGTGGGACACCCCCTCCACGGGTCCCGGCAACACACCCTCATCCGCAGGCCAGTACTTTTCGCCGGCGTCGTTCGGGCACCTCGGCTATGCAGGCACCTCGGTCTGGGTCGACCCCGAACGGGAGCTCATCGTGGTGCTGCTCACGAACCGCGTCCACCCGACGCGGAAGAACGACAAGATCCGCGCGTTCCGGCCGGTCCTCCACGATGTCGTCTTCACGAACGTCGTCGGTGGGTGAACGTCGGCTCCCGTTGCCAGTAATACAGCTTGCCGGGTTCGGCGGTCTCGCTTCCCGAATGGCCGGCCGGGAAGCGGTCACGTTGATCGGGGTCGCGGGCCGTGCCAGTTCGGATCGGCCCCCCGTCGCGGAAGACCACGTAGTTGGTCGGGACAGCCGGCACGCGGGCGCCCGGCAGGACGACGCCGACCAGATTGAGCGGATCGGCGGCGGAGACCCTGATTTCCTGCGCCTGGTGCTTTCCTGCGTGTCCAGTTGCCCGACGTAGGGCGCGTAAGGACTCCACCGCCTCCGGCAGCGCGAACTGCTCGCCGATGAAGCCGCTGACGAATCGCCCGCCGCGGACAAGCCCGCGCAGCTCCATCTTCCGATAGCCCACCAGCAGGTCGCGCCAGGCCAGCGGCAGCGATTCGCGTTGGAGGAGATCCCGGAACACCACGCCGTACCGGCGCAACAATTGTCTCGCCACCTGTTCGACCGGCGGCGAGGGCTGAGGACTGAGTGCTGAGGACTGTGGGCTGAGAGCCGCTGCCTGATAGCTGATAGCCTGCCTGAGCAGCGACCACCGCCCGAGCGCATGCCTGGGGCGCTTGCTCCGTTCCTTTCCTTCCGCACGACGCCGGCGCGGGTCCAGCAACGCGCGGAGGTTGTCGAAGCCATCCGCCGAGACCGACCCGGCGGCCACGAGCTCCCACAGACCCTGCTCCACTTCCGAGGGGAGATGCCCCGTGCCTTTGACGATGTCCGAGAAGAAACTGGCGCCACGCGTTTGGATGAAGCGGTGAATGTCCTCGGCAAGAGGGCTGACAGGGAGAGCCGAAGTCCCGTTTCCCGCCGTGCGAAGCAGCCACTCAGCATCCTCGCGCGGGAACAGACTGATCGGAGACAAGCTGGTGGGAACGATGCGGCGCCGTGGCGCGGAGTCGCCCTCGCTGGTGGCGTGTGCGGGCGGTGTGAGGCGTCCCCAGGCCACCGACCCGCTCAGGCAGAGCCGATCCAACAGTGCAGGATCGTATTTGGAGATTCTCGCTGGCAGCAGATACCGCTCCCAGGCCGAGGCCGCGGCCTCGAATCCGGCCAGTTGCCGGATGATCTCCAAGAGACCGGCTTCGCCGTAGAGCCGCGACCCTGCTGCGACATGCTGCCACTGAAACAGGAACTGCATGAAGTCGGCCGCCGTGACCGGCTCGATTTCCCGCCTGAGTCGCCCGATCGTGAGACGGTGAATCCGTGCGAGCAGCCGACGATCACACCATTCTTCCCCGGAACTATCCTTCCTGAACCGGCCGCGCAGCGCTTGACCGTCCGCCTCAAGGCGGAGGAACGCTCCCTGCACCTCCGAAGTCGACAGATGGAGCTTCCGGGCCAGTTCTTCGGCTGTCGTGGGGCCGGTGCTCTCCATCCAGCCTTGAACGAATCTACGGATCGCTTCATCCCGTTCCTGGAGTTCCTCTGCGCCAACTCCTTCTACCGCCGGACTGTACTCGGCGGCAGGAAAGACCGTGCGAACCGTAGCGAGGCGTTCGGTGGCGACCCAGCCGGAGAACTCCCCTCCCACTACGATGGCCGCGCGGCCAGCCTGGAGCAATGCGGGGAGGAAGGCCGCCCAGTCTCTTCCGAGTTCCTCCGGCACCCAGATCAACGTCAGCAAGGCGTCGTGCAATTCGTCCGCGTCGCGGACCACAGGCCAGGCCTCTTCTGCCACCTCGGCGATCGCTGCCGGGTCCAGCGCGCCGAGATCCCCGGCCAGGTCCGGCGGCAAGCTCCGGCGCATCTCGACGGCGCGCGCCCGCCGCTCCTCGAGCGGCGCGTCATCCAGGTACGCGTACGGGTTGGCGTTCAGGATCTCGTGGCAGAAGGGCGACGGCATGGGCGTGTCCACCGCGAGGCAGCGGATCTCGCCGCGCTCGATGCGCCGGAGCACGGCCACGAGGCCGTCCACGTCCATCGCCTCGGTCAGGCAGTCGCGGACGGTTTCCCGGACCAGCGGATGGTCGGGTAGGGCGGTCTCTTCGGGCGCGCCCCTCATGTTGTCCTGGCAGGCCAGCGCGGCGGGAAACACGGCCGCCAGCAGGTCTTCCGCACGCATCCGCTGGATCTGCGGGGGCACGCGCCGTCCGTGAGCGAAACGTAGCAAGGCCAGCGCGCGCGTCGCGTTCCAGCGCCAGCGGCTGGTGAACATGGGGGCGGCCAGAATGGCCTGGACCAGGACGTCACGCACGGTGTCGGCGCGAAGGAATCCGAAGACCGCCTCCAGCGGGAAGCTGTGCCGCTCGCCCAGCGAGAGGACGAGTCCCTCGTCCGTGGCGGCGGCTTGGAGCTCCTGGTCGAACGTCGCACAGAACCGCTTGCGCAGCGCGAGGCCCCAGGCGCGGTTCAACCGGCCGCCGAAAGGAGTGTGCAGGACCAGTTGCATCCCGCCCCCTTCGTCGAAGAACCGTTCCGCCATGATCGTCTCCTGCGTCGGCACCGCCCCGAGGAGCGCGCGGCCCCCCGCCACGTAGGCAGCAGCTTGCTCGGCCCCCCGACGTTCCAGGCCACACTCAGATTGCAGCCAGTCAATTACAGTGGAAGGGGGTGTGGGCTCTTTCGAAATTGGTAGTCGTCTTGCGATTTCTTCTCGGATCGCGGCGACTTCGGCGGAGAGTTCGATAGTGCGCGACGGCGCCTCGCCCCGCCAGAAGGGAATCGTCGGGGGCGCCCCATGGGCGTCCTCCACGCGGACCTTGCCGGTCTCCACGCCGCGGATGCGCCAGGAGGCATTGCCCAGCAGAATGATGTCGCCCGCGAGGCTTTCTACTGCGAAGTCTTCGTCCACAGACCCCACCTGTGTGCCGTCCGGCTCGGCGATCACCGCGTAGTTGAACGTGTCCGGGATGGCCCCGCCCGACGTGAGGGCCGCCAGACGGGCGCCGCGCCGCGCGCGGAGCCGGCGGTTGATCCGATCGTGATGGAGGTACGCCCTGCCTCGGCCCCGGCGCGTGGCGATCCCCTCGGTCAGCAGCCGAACCACCGCGTCGAACTCCACGCGCTCCAGCTCGCGGTAAGGAAAGGCGCGCCGACACAGGGCATAGAGGTCGTCCTCCCGCCACTCCTGGGCGGACACCTCCGCTACGATCTGCTGGGCTAGGATGTCCAGGGGCGCGGGAGGCACCCCGATGCGGTCGAGTACGCCTGCCCGAATCGCGCGCACCAGCGCCGCGCATTCGATCAGTTCGTCGCGGGTGGTCGCAAAGAGCCGGCCTTTCGGCTGCGCACCGATCCAGTGGCCGGACCGGCCCACCCGCTGCAGACAGGTGGTGATCGCCCGCGGCGAGCCGATCTGGCATGCCAGGTCCACGGTGCCTACATCGATGCCGAGCTCCAGCGAGGCGGTCGCCACCACCACGCGGGTCTCCCCGCGCTTGAGGCGTTCTTCGGCCGACAGGCGGATCTGTCGGGACAGGCTGCCGTGATGGGCTGCGACGACCTGCGCGCCCAGATCGTGCAGGCGCTCTTCGAGGTGGTGGGCCACGCGTTCCGCCAGCCGTCGGGTGTTGACGAAGACCAGCGTGGAGCGGTGCTCCCGTACGAGATCGGCCACCCGGTCGTAGATGTCGCTCCAGATCGCGTTCGTCGCCACCGCCCCCAGCTCGTCCTTCGGCACCTCCACCGCCAGGTCCATCTCGCGGCGATGGCCGATGTCGACGATCCGGCACCCGGAGGGGGGGCTTAGAAAGCGGGCGGTCGTCTCGATGGGTCGTTGCGTGGCCGACAGGCCGATGCGGACCGGTCTGGCGTGCGCGAGCGCGTCGAGTCGCTCTAACGACAGCGCCAAGTGCGTGCCGCGCTTGTTCGGCGCCACGGCGTGAATTTCATCCACGATGACGGTCCGGACGTCGTGCAGCATCCGGCGGCTCTTCTCGGCTGTGAGCAGCAGGTAGAGGGATTCCGGCGTCGTGATCAGGATGTGCGGTGGCCGCCGGACCATCTGCTGTCGCGCCGGGCCCGGGGTGTCGCCGGTGCGGACCGCAACGCGGATCTCCGGCCGCGGGAGCCCCGCCGCCTGGGCGCGCTCAGAAATCTCAGCCAGGGGCTCGTGCAGATTCTTCTGGATGTCGTTACTGAGCGCTTTGAGCGGAGAGACGTACACGACCTGCGTGCGATCTTCGAGGCCGCCGGCGAGTGCCTGCTTGAACAGGGCATCGAGACAGGAGAGGAAGGCGGCGAGCGTCTTGCCGGAGCCGGTGGGCGCGGCGATCAGGACGTCGTCGCCCGGCGCGATCGCCGGCCAGCTGCGGGCCTGCACGTCGGTGGGCGAGCCGAAGCGCGCGCGGAACCACTCCGCGATGATCGGATGAAACCGGGACAGGGACATGGCTGTGCGGATGGTACCATGCCCGAGCCGGGCAGCTCCAACAAGCGGCGGTGGGCGCTCTTGTCATCGGGGCTGCGACGGCGTTTCGACCCGTTGCAATCGAGCGGGTGACACCGCATGGGTGCCCATATGCAGCGTGGGGCGTACAGCCGGGTCTGCGGGGCCTCGACGGCGAAACGCCTAGCTGCACTGGGCTATGCGGGGGCAGGACCCGCTCAAAGAGCAACGGGTACCCCGTCGCACGTCCGGGTGACTCGCCGACAGGACCCGCTCAGGCCGGGTCCGGGTAGTCCACCCAGGACTCTTTCTCGGCGTAGTATTTTTTGCCGCGGAAGTTCAAGCGCGTCCGCAACCGCGAGAACCCCATTTTCTGGAGCTGGCCGGCGAGGTGCCGGAGGGCCTCGGCGATGGTCGGCAGGGAGGGAGTTTCAGCGATCACGGATTCATACTGAACCTTGGCCGTATAGCCGGTCGCGGTGCGCGTGATCAGCACGGCGCGGCTGAAAGACCGGCCGGGCGGGTCGTTGCCCTCGAGCTGATGTTTCTCGATGAGGGTGTTCTTCCGGAAAATCAGCGGCGTCGCACTCATGGCGGGCGGCATTATACGAAGCGCCTGGCGGGAATGCAAACGGACTTCATGGTCGTCATCGGCGCGGCGATGGGTGTACGATAGGGGCGACGGGGAGGGAGTACGGGAACACCGAGCAGAGTCGGAGGGGAAGCATGAAGATCCGCGTTGTGGTGGTCAGCCTAGCGGTCCTGTTGAGCCTGTGGGCCTGCGCCACGTCCTCAAATCGCATCACCGAGTATCTCTCCGGCTTTCAATTGCCCCCGGATGGCGCGCAACCAGTCGCTCTGCCGCTGACCGCAGGCTTGGTCGTGGTTCTGCCTGAAGACGAGCTGGGCAAGCCCACGACGCCGTCACGGGAAATGCTGCAAGCCGTCGCAGAACGGTTGCAGAAAGAAATACAGACGTCGCCGAATCTTGTGATCCAGCGGGTTTTCCCTTCGATCACCATTCCGGCGAGCGGCCTGCATGGGCTGGACCTTGAGCGGCTCCAAAGTCTTGCCCGAGAGGGGAGCCTTACACGGATGCTCGTGGTCGTGGCTACGTCGCGGTCCGCGAGTAAGCTTCGGTTCTGGCCGATCATGGAGAATCAGCTCTACGTCCGGATGGATGCGGCCCTCGTGGAGGTCCCCACGGGCCGGGTGCTGACGACTGAATCCGGGGAAGACGATTACGTGATGGCGGAGGCGCTGGACTATGTTGAACGAATCAGCTATCCGCGCCTTTATTATCGAAACTTCACCTTCGGCGGGCCCTTCACCATCGTGACAGGGGATCCGTATAAGGCTCTGGGCGAGCAAACCTTCCGCGGCGCCGCCGCCCAACTGGGCATGAAGCTACGGCATTGTTTGGACCCGGAGCGTGCCGGCGCGTCACGCAGCCGATCATCCATGGCCGGATTTTAGAAGAGGGGTTCTTGCGGTCCCGGGCGCATGCCGGCGAGGTCCGGGTCTTCTCCACCAGCCGGTCGTGGGCGAACTACCTTTTCCGCCTTCCGCTGGGCCCGGCGTGCCTCTTTTTGTTGCTGCTTGACGCGCTTGGCCTTCTCACGATCGCGTTTTGCGAGGGTCGCTTTTCCTGGTCTTGAGATGGGAACCTCCCGGGCTTGTCAGCGCGTCCATTGAATGAGAAGCAGGGACGCCGTCTCCGGGCGTCCCTGCCTTGTTTTCTGAGGTCGGCTGTAACCTAGTACAGGACGTTTACCAACGTCCGCCGCGTCCTCCTCGGTCCCCGCCGCCGCCGCCGGTGCGCTTCTCCTGGGGCCTGGCCTCGTTCACGGTGAGCGTCCGGCCATCCAGTTGAGTGCCGTTCAGCGCCGTGATCGCCTTCTGGGCCTCTTCACCGGTGGCCATCTCCACGAATCCGAAGCCACGAGACTGGCCGGTGTACTTGTCGGTGATGATCTTGGCCGACGTCACCGACCCGTGCTGTGAGAACAGCTCCTGAAGCTGTTGCTCGGTGGATGAATAGGGCAGGCCGCCCACATACAACTTCGTACCCATTGGGTACCTCCTTTACTGATGCGATGCGGTCTTGGGAGTAAGGAACGAGACGGGCTGGCAGAGAACTGAAGTCGCGCCCAAATTCCTACTGCAAGGCACACTCGCGTTGGGGTCCTTCTTTTTCTGCGCTCCATCGCCAGACCCCCTTCGCCGATGAAGTGCATTATCACGCTACCATAGGCCTCCGATAGATGCAAGCCCTGAATGTCAAGACATCGAGATTTCGAATTCCGCCCACAAGAAGGTGTGGTCGGACGCGTTCGGGTCCCGCCGCGGTTCGACATCCACGTCGCACTTCGTGCAGTGCTCGGCCAGGGGCGGGGTCGCCAGAATGTGGTCGATGCGCCAGCCCTTATTGGCGTCCAGCGAGCTCGGCTTGCGGTAGTCCCAGAAAGTGTATTGCTGCCGGTCGGGATAGAGCTTACGAAAGACGTCCACGAAACCCCAGGAGACCGCCTCCTGGTAGGCCTTGCGTGCGTCTTCGTGATAGCAGACGTGCTTGAGGTGTTTCTCCGGGCTGTGCACGTCGATCGGCGTCGGCGCCACGTTCATGTCCCCGCACCAGATCGCCGGCTTGGTCGGCGAGAGATGCTTCTGGAAGTACGTGCGCAACCGCTTGAACCAGTTCAGCTTGTAAGCGTACTTCGGCGAGTCTAGCTCGAAACCCTGGGGGACGTAGGTGTTGATGATTGGAATCCCCCGGACGACGACCCGGATGAGCCGCTCCTCGTCGGGGCTACCGCCATCGTCCAGCCCGTACGAGACGGCTTCCGGCTCGGTGCGGCTCAGCACGGCGACACCGTTGTAGGACTTTCCACCGCGGAACGTGACGTGGTAGCTGGTTGAGGCGAGCGCCAGCGAGGGAAAGTCCGAGTCCTGCACCTTGGTCTCCTGCAGGCACAGCACGTCCGGCTTGTGGCGCTCAAGCCAGTCGAGCACGAGCGGCAGGCGCTTGCGGATAGAGTTGACGTTGAAGGTGGCGATCTTCACTAAACGGGGGAGGGCAGGGCGCGACCGGTGGCGAGCATCACAGGCACCACCGTGATGGCCGCCGCCCCGGCGTTCTTACGAGTACCCGGAGTTGCAGCCGGCAATGAAGCAGACGATGAGAAACAGCCCCCAGGCCCATCCTAATCCGTTACGCCAGTTCATTGTGTTCCCTCACCCTCCTCCCACCTCGCGGTACGAGATCTGGACGATCTGATCGCCGATCGTCGCCTCGGATTGACCCCACTGGTACAGGAACTTCTGGGTACCAGCCGCATCGGGTATGGTGATCTCGACGATGTACTTGGGTGACGTCAGCTTGATGAGCTTGCCCTTGCGTTCAATCTTGATCGGGCAGCCGGTTGCTTGAAGATTGAAGACCTGTTCTTCGGTGGCCGAGACCTCGCCGAAGATGAAGCAATCCTGGGACGTGTGTTGGGCGGACAACCAAGCCACAAACATGGCTTCTAGGAGCATCACCGGGCCTCCTTTTCGTTCGGGAGTTGCTCTCCTGCCGGGCCGTTGCGCCTATTATAAAAACCGTTCAGGTCGCTTGCAACGAAAAAACCTTCCTTGCCCGGATTGCGCATTTCATTTACGCTTTGGCGGCACCACTCCGAGGTGGATCTGGAAGCTGCCCCGGCTTCGGTCCTGGACGTAGCGGTGCAAGGTTTCGTGAATGACAGGGAAGGCCAACGAGTCCCAGGGGATGTCCGCATGCTTGAAAAGCTGGACCTCCAGGCTCTCGGCGCTAGTGCCGAAGGAGGGGGTGCGCATCCTGCCGCGGAAAATCATATAGACCTGGCTGATATGCGGGATGCTGAAGACGGCGTAAAGCGAGGTGATCTCGACGTCCACCTTGGCTTCCTCCAGGGCCTCCCTGGCGGCGGCCTGCTCGGCGGTTTCGCCTTGCTCCATGAACCCGGCGGGCACCGTCCACAGACCGTATTTCGGCTCGATGGCCCGCCGGCAAAGCAGGATCTGCTCCCCCCACTCGGGGATGCACCCGACCACGATCTTGGGGTTTTCATAATGGATGGCCTGGCAGGCGTCGCACACAAAACGGGGCAGATTGTCGCCGGGCGGAACTTTCTGCGAGACCGGCGCCCCGCAATTGCTGCAGAAGTTCATGGCCAGGTTCCCTTCGCCGGGATTATGCCACAGGTCAACGGGCGTGGATAAGCTGGTGGAACGCTTCTTCGCACCATGCCCGCGCAGGCTGGAGGGCATGCTTGCCGCCGAGTTGGAGGAGTTGGGCGCGCGCGACCTCAATTCGACCGCCGGCGGCGTCGGGTTTGCCGGTCCCTTCAGCCTCTGCTACCGGGTCAATCTGGAAGGCCGGATCGCCAGTCGGGTACTTTGGCGCGTCTTTCACGGCCGCTACCGGACCGAGCAGGACGTGTACCAGGCGGCCTATGACCTGCCTTGGCGCGACTGGTTTGCCGCGCGCCGCACGATCAAGATCAAGGTCAGCGCGCAACACTGCCCGCTCACGAGCCTTGATTACGTCACGCTCAGGATCAAAGACGCCGTCTGCGACAAGTTCCGTGCTGCGACCGGCGCTCGGCCCAGCGTGGACACCCGCCAACCGGACCTTCGCATTGACGCCTTTCTGGACGACCAGCACGTGACCCTGTACCTCGACACTTCGGGCGAGCCGTTGTTCAAGCGTGGGTTGCGCAAGGCGAGCGGCGAGGCGCCGCTCCGAGAGAACCTGGCTGCGGGCATCCTGCGCCTGTCCGGGTGGACCACGGAGCAGGCATTGCTCGATCCCATGTGCGGAGGCGGCACGATCCTGATGGAAGCTGTCCTCATGGCGCGACACATCGCCCCGGGCCTGGGTCGCCGCTTTGCGTTCGAGAAGCTGCATAACTTCGATTCGAAAGCGTGGCGCGACCTGTGCGAGGCCAGTCGGGCGGCGCAGACGCCGAAGGCTGCCCATGCCGTCTATGGAAGCGACCGTGACAGGCGCGCGCTCCAGGCGGCGCACGCCAACTTCAAGGCCGCCGGGTTGGCCGACGCAGTGGTCCTGACGCAGGCCGACGTGCTGGACGTGAAGCCACCAGCCGCTGCAGGCGTCATCGTCACGAACCCGCCGTATGGCGTACGCTTGGGCGACCAGGCGGTTCTGGCCGCGTTCTACCCGCGCCTGGGTGATGCGCTCAAACGCACCTTCGCCGGCTGGCGCGCCTACATCTTCACGGCGGACCTGCGCCTGCCCAAGCTGATCGGGTTGGCGCCCTCGCGCCGAACGCCCCTCTTCAACGGCGCGCTGGAGTGCCGCCTCTTTGAATTCAAGCTGGTTCGTGGCACCATGCGTCGGCCACACGGCGCGGCCCAGGCCGGACCGTAGGTCACGCGCGGAGCGATCCGATGCCCACGTTCAAGAGCGGGGCCTTCGTCCAGCAATGTTTCGCCTCGCATCCGCTGTCACTGAGTGTCCAGGCGCTCGCCTTGCCCGACCGGGTTGTGGTGATGTGCACAAGTTGCGACATGCGCCACCGGTTCCTCGTGCGGACCTTCACCACCCGTGCGGATGAGGTGGGGAATCCTGAGAGGGAGGCGAAGGACGACCTGGCGCAGTGCGTCGCGGCGCACCCGGCGGACCTGCGTGTCAGCACGGTGGACGTGGTGCACGACTCCGTAAAGCTCCGGTGCGGCGCGTGCAGCCGCACCTATAAGCTCACCGTGTCGGCGTTCGAGACCTACCACAAGGACGCGTGAGCCGAGCGGTGCCGCGCGCTGCTCCACAGCTAGCCGATGGGTTTTAATACTCCAGTCTCACCCCAGCCATCACGAGAAACGGCGCGCCCAAGGTTTTGATCGTGCCGGTCTGCGTCGCGATGTACCGTCTGTCGGTCAGGTTCTCCCCGTCCAGGAAGAGCCGGACGAACCGGCCGAGCTTCTTCTGGATCGAGGCGTCGAGCACCACGAAATCCGCGACCGGTTGCGTGTTGAGGTCATCCGCGAACTGGCGGGACAGGTACCGGCCCAGCAGCGTGACCTGCACGCGGTCCGGATGGCCCAGCGTCAGCGCGAGGGTCGCCTGGTGGCGGGACACTGCGGGAACCCTCAAGCCTTCACGCGTCTGGTTGCCCGGAAAGCTCGTCACCACCGAGTCAGCGTACGCGTACCCGGCCGTGATGGAGACCTGCTCCCAGGGCCGGGCTGTGAGGTCCGCTTCCCCGCCGATCGTTCTCGTGCGGCCGACGTTCTGCCGCTGCTGGATCGTGGGGCTGGCGGGGTTGGGCGTGACGAAGATGATCTGGTCTTTGACCGTATCGTAATGGCCCGTGAGCCGCATCGTCAGTCGGCGGTCTCCCAAGAGGTCGCTCTCGATCATCAACTCACCGCCGGTCAGGCGCTCCGGCGTCAAGTTCTCGTTCGGCAGGAACGTGAACGTGCCGAAGCTGAAGCTCCGATACAGCTCGTTCAAAGTCGGCGCCCGGAAGGCCTGGTACACTGACGCCCCGACGCGGGCCCGATCCGTGAGCTGGTACTGCACTGCAAGCTTGGGGTTCAGGGCGCTCTCGACGTTGTCTCGCGGCACCTGCACCACGCCGGACACGCTTTCGATCCGCGCGTCGAAGTTCTTCCACCAGTCCCAGCGCACGCTCGGCACGATGGTCCACCGGTCAGTGGGCGTGCTGATCCACTCGCCGAACAGGCCCCAGCCGACCTGCTTGCCTCCTGCCAGACTGCGCCCGACCGGCGCGAAGACCTGGTCTTCCGACTGGCCCAGGATCGCGCGCGCATCCGTTCCGACGACGAGTTGATGGCGTGGCGCGACCGGGATCGTCCATTGCCACAGTCCGCCGTAGTCATCGCTGGGAATGACCTGGATGCGATCCAGGGCCTCGCTGAGCCGCAGCGTCGATGGAGGCGGGGGCAGCACCTGGCTGGTCTGATTGCGGAAGGTCTGCCATTGGGCGAAGAGCTTGGCCTCCCAGCGGCCGCTTGCGCCAAGCTCGTGCTCCAGGCCAAGGGTGGCGCTGCCGATCGTGCGGGCGGCCACGCTCAGGGTTGTCCCGAACGTGCGGTCCTCGCGAAACAGGTTCCCGCCGAGAGTGACCGTCGTGCTAGCGTCCGGCGCGATCCGTAAGGTGCCGGCGAAGTTCTCGTGCCGCGAGTCGTCGGTGCGATCCACGGGGCCCCGCTGATAGGCCGGGACCGTGATGAACCCGTTCGTGTGGAACCACCGATAGCCCAGGCTCAGGCCGATCCGGTCGGTGCCATAGCGGCCCGACAGCGATTCGGTGTACGTGTTGAGGTTCCCGGCGCGGCTCACCGCGCGGACGTGTTCGCCCGGCCCCGGCTGCTCCGTCAGGATCTGGACGACGCCGCCCATGGCCCACGTGCCGTACAGGTTGGAGCTGCCGCCCGGGACCACTTCGACCCGCTCGATGGAGTCCGGCACGCGACCCCAGTTGATCCATCCCCCAAAGCCGTCGTTGAGCGGCACGCCATCGAGGAGCACCAGCCCGCGCCGATTGCCGAGCCCGTGCAAACCGAAGAGCTGCGCGGTCGGGTGGTTGTACCGGCTGCTGAGGAGGCTGGGCTGCATGCCGGGCACCGCGCGCAGCAGGTCGTCGGTCTGGGGCCCGCTCCGGAACGGCGTCGCGTCGATCTGCTCACGGGTCAGGATCGTGGGGGAACCCGGGGCCTGGCGTGCCGGCATGGGCGTGCGCGTGGCGGTGACCACGACTTCTTCCAGCTCGGAGTCCGGAGCTTCGGGGCCGGCCGCCGGGGCGGGCAACGCGATCGCCAGCGTGCTACACCAGACTCCCAACAGGAGCCACCCCCGACCCATCCGCGTCCTCCTCATGACGGCCTGATGCATGAGACATTGGAACGGGATTGTCAACCTCCAGCGTCCCGGTTCGCCTTGCTTCGTTATGCAAGATCATGGAGAATGCCTGCATGCCTGTCACGATCCAGCCGGATGACGAATTCAACCGCGCGCTCGTCCATAACGTGCATCCTTCCGACTGGGTCAATCCGGAGCCGGCCAGCCGGTACAACCTGGTGGTGATCGGCGCCGGCACGGCCGGCCTCGTGACGGCCGCCGGCGCGGCTGGGCTGGGCGCCCGCGTCGCCCTGGTCGAAAAGCACCTGCTGGGCGGCGACTGCCTCAACGTCGGGTGCGTCCCCTCGAAGGCCCTCATCCGGGCTTCGCGCGCCTGCGCGCAGGTCCGCGACGCGGCGGCATTCGGCATCCGGATCAAGGGCGACGTGGACTACGACTTCGGAGCCGCGATGGCGCGCCTGCGGAAGCTGCGGGCCATCATCAGCCAGAACGATTCGGTCCATCGCTACACCAAGCTGGGCGTGGACGTCTTCCTGGGCGAGGGACGCTTCACGGGGCCCGACACCGTCGAGGTGGGCGGCAAGACTCTGCGGTTCGCCAAGGCCGCGATCTGCACGGGCGCGCGCGCCGCCGCGCCGCCGCTCCTCGGACTGGAGCAGGCCGGGTACCTGACCAACGAAAGCGTCTTTTCGCTGACCCAACTGCCGCGGCGGCTGGCCGTGATCGGGGCCGGTCCCATCGGCTGCGAGCTGGCCCAGGCCTTCGCGCGATTCGGGAGCCAGGTGACGGTCCTCGAGCGGATGGACCGCGTCCTGCCGCGCGAGGATACCGACGCGGCTGACCTGGTCAGGCAGGCCATGGTCCGTGACGGCGTGCGGTTCGTCTTTGGCGCGCAGGTCCTTCAAGTACTGCAGCACGGGGCTGAGAAGGTGCTGTATCACAAGGTGAACGGGGTGATCGAAAATCTGGCCGTTGATGAGATTCTGGTAGGAGTCGGGCGGGCGCCGAACGTGGAAGGGCTCAACCTGGAGGTCGCCGGCGTGCTGTGCGATCAGGATGGGATCATCGTCAACGATCAACTGCAGACCTCCAATCCACGGGTATTCGCGGCCGGCGACGTCTGCTCGAAGTACAAGTTCACGCATGCCGCCGACGCCATGGCGCGGATCGTGATCGCCAACGCCCTGTTCCGGGGCTGGCAGAAGGCCAGCGCGCTCGTGATTCCCTGGTGCACTTACACCGATCCCGAGCTGGCCCATGTCGGGCTGTACGAGAAAGAGGCCAGAGGCCAGGGCTTGAACGTGCAGACCTTCATGTGGAAGCTCGACGAGGTGGATCGGGCCGTGCTGGACGGCGAGGAGAGCGGATTCGCGCGGGTCTTGGTGCGCAAGGGGTCCGATAAGATCCTCGGCGCCACGATCGTGGCGGCGCACGCCGGCGATGTGATCAGCGAGATCACGCTGGCCATGACCAACAGACTGGGGTTGGGCGACGTCGTGAGAACGATTCACCCGTATCCGACCCAGGCGGAAGTGGTCAAGAAGCTGGGGGATGCTTATAATCGGACGCGCTTGACGCCGTTCGTGAAAAAGATCTTGGAAAAGTGGTTGTCCAGAAGCAGGCGGGGATGAATGCGATGGAGACCAAAGCAAAGAACCCGTGGGTCGCGGGAATCCTCTCAGGTGTCTTACCGGGGCTGGGGCAGTTCTACAACCGTCAGCTGGGAAAGGGCGCCGGATTCCTGATCGGGTTTCTGGTACTGGCGGGAGTCCTGGTCTTTGGCGTCGACTT
>VBOD01000107.1 GCA_005877615.1 Nitrospirota bacterium
CATCCCGGAGATCGAACAGGAGCTCGGCGTGACCGTCTCGTTCACCCCGCATCTGGTGCCCATGACGCGGGGAATCCTCAGCACCGCGTACGTGCGCCTGCGGGAGGCCCGCACCACGGAACAGCTGACGGCACTGTATCGAGACTTCTACAAGAACGAGCCGTTCGTGCGGGTGTTGGACCCGGGACAATCGCCGAATCCGCTGCATACCCGCGGCGCCAACTTCTGCGAGGTCTCGGCCTTCGTCGACCCGCGGACCGGCACGGCCACGCTGATGGCCGCTCTCGACAATCTGGTCAAGGGCGCAGCCGGCCAGGCCATCCAAGCGTTCAACCTCATGCAGGGATGGGACGAAACGCTGGGACTTCAGGACTCCGGCCTCTATCCATAAAGATCCAAGAAGGATCGCGATGACTACAGGCCTCAAAGGGGGGATCACCGCCGTGCCCGGTATGCTGGCCGCCGGCATGGCTGCCGGCATCAAGAAAGGCGATGTCCTCGACCTCGCGTTGATCGTCTCCGAGCGAGACGCGACCGTGGCGGGCGTCTTCACCCTCAACAAGGTGGTAGCCGCGCCAGTCCTCCTGGACCGCCAGCGATTGCGCCGTGGAAGGGGCCGGGCCATCCTCGTGAACAGCGGCAACGCCAATGCCTGCACCGGCCGCCAAGGCTACGCCGATGCCGTGAAGATGGCCGCCCTCACGGCGAAAGCGCTACGACTCCGCCCGGAGGACGTCTTCGTCGCCTCCACCGGCGTGATCGGGAAACCACTTCCCATGGAGCGGATCGAGGCAGCGATCCCGGTGCTGGCCAGCCGGTTGCGTCGGGACGGCGGAGAATATGCGGCGCGCGCCATCATGACGACCGACACGACGGTCAAGATGGCCGCGGCTTCCGACACGATCGGCGGCCGCATGATCACTCTGGGCGGCATCGCCAAGGGGTCCGGCATGATCCATCCGAACATGGCCACGATGCTCGCCTTCCTGGCCACCGACGCGATGGTGCCGCGGGCGATACTGCAACGGGGCCTGCGTCAGGCCGCGGACCGGTCCTTCAACCGGATTCCGGTGGACGGCGACACCAGCACGAACGACATGGTCCTGTGCCTGGCCAACGGCGCAGCCGGCAACCGTTCCGCCGCGTCTGGCAGCGCGGATGCGCGTCGCTTCCAGGCATTGCTCGACCACGTCTGTCTGGACTTGGCCAAGAAGATCGCATGGGACGGCGAAGGGGCGACCAAGTGCGTGGAGCTTCGGGTCACACGAGCCCGGACGACGAGCGAGGCCGTGCGCATCGCCATCGCCATCGCCACGTCCAGCCTGGTCAAGACCGCCTGGTTCGGCGAGGATGCCAACTGGGGACGGATCATGGCCGCCATTGGGCGGGCGGAGGGCCGGATCGCACCGGACCGAATCGCCATCATGTATGGCGATGTCCCCGTGGTCCATCGCGGCACCGGCCTCGGCCAAGCCGCGGAAGAGCAAGCGAACACCGTGCTGAAGGGCCGCGAGTTGACTCTCACGGTCGATCTGGGGATCGGCCATGCCGAGGCCACGGTGTGGACCACCGATCTCTCGCCGGAGTACGTCAAAATCAACGCCTCCTACCGATCGTGAGCGACAATATTTCGCTTGAAAAGCCCGTGGTCGCGTGCTAGTTTTCACAGGCTTGGTTGGAGTGGTCGCGGTGACGGTCGTTCCTGCTGGCCGTGAAGCCGGCGGTCATTATCCACAATCTCGGAACGTCCGCCCTAGCGGACGGGATATCGGCGCCCTAAGGACCTGAAAAATCCTCCCGCTCTGCTTTCCCGATCAGGGCGGGTCGCGCCGGTACAAGAAAGGGGGTGACGGGATGGGCGTGATCACGATCAAGGAACTCCTGGAGGCCGGCGTGCACTTCGGCCACCAGACCAATCGATGGAACCCGAAGATGAAGCGGTACATCTTCGGGGAGCGCAACGGCATTTACATCATCGACCTGCAACAGACCCTCGCGCGGTTCGAGGCCGCCTACGATTTCGTCCGGCAGACCATCGCCCAAGGCGACTCCGCCCTCTTCGTCGGCACCAAGCGACAGACCAGCACGATCGTCGAAGAAGAAGCCAAGCGTTGCCAGATGTTCAACGTCTCGCAGCGCTGGCTGGGCGGCATGCTCACGAACTTCAACACGATCCGTAAGAGCATCGAAAAGTTGCGCAAGATCGAGGCCGCGGCGAGCGACGGTACGTTCGAGCGCCTGCCCAAGAAGGAAGTCGCGAAGCTGGAAAAGGAACGGCTGCGGCTCGAAGCGAGCCTGGGCGGCATCAAGGGCATGAACACCCTGCCCGGCTTCATCTACGTGGCCGACACGCGTGGCGAGCGCATCGCCATCCTGGAGGCGAACCGGCTGGACATCCCCGTCGTCGCCATCGTGGACACCAACTGCGACCCCGACGGGATTGATTACCCCATCCCGGGCAACGACGACGCGATCCGCTCCGTCAAGTTTATCACCTCCAAGATCGCTGACGCCGTAATCGAAGGGCTGCACCTGCGCGCCCAGCGCGCCGAGGAAGAGAAGCCCGGGGCCATGTCCCCGGCAGACTTGCGGGCCGTCCAGGCCGCCGGCGCCGGAGTCTAACGCCAGACCCGCAACCCGAAGTCAGCAAGGAATCGGAGGACCATGGCAGGAGACAGCGCACTCGTCAAGCAACTCCGGCAGAAGACCGGAGCCGGCATCATGGACTGCAAGCAGGCCCTGGTGGAAAACGGAGACGACATCAGCAAGGCCATCGACTGGCTGCGGCAAAAAGGCCTGGCCGTGGCCGGGAAGAAGGCCGGACGCGCCACGAACGAAGGCGTGATCGCCTCCTACATCCACCCTGGCAGCAAGGTCGGGGTGTTGATCGAGGTCAACTGCGAAACCGATTTCGTGGCCCGGAACGACGAATTTCAGGCCCTGGTCCGCGACCTGACCCTCCAGATCGCTGCGTCCAAGCCCCTGTACGTCCGGCGGGAGGACGTCCCGCAGTCCGTGATCGACAAAGAACTGGAAATCTATCGAGGCCAGGCGAAAGAGTTGGGCAAGCCCCAAGCCGCGTGGGAGAAGATCGCCACAGGCAAGCTGGAAAAATTCTATCAGGACACGTGCTTGATGGAGCAGCTCTTCATCAAGGACCCGAGTCTGAAGATCGCCGACCTGATCAAGCAGAAGATCGCCAAGATCGGCGAGAACATCACCGTCCGGCGCTTCACCCGGTTCCAACTCGGTGAGGAGGAATGAGCCAGCCGGCGTACAAGCGCATCCTCCTGAAAATCAGCGGAGAAGTGCTTGCTGGCGAGCAGTCTTTCGGGATCGACTCGCGGATGATCGACTACATCGCCTCGGAGATCGCGGAGGTAGCCGCGATGGGCGTCGAGGTCGCGGTGGTCATCGGTGGGGGGAACATTTTCCGTGGGCTCGACGCCGCCGACGGCGGCATGGAGCGGGCGTCGGCCGATTACATGGGCATGCTGGCCACCATGCTCAACGCGCTCGCCCTGCAGAACGCGCTCGAGAAACGGGATGTGGTCACCCGCGTCCAGTCCGCCATCGAAATGCGCCAACTGGCCGAAGGCTACATCCGCCGGCGCGCGATCCGACACCTGGAAAAGAAGCGCGTGGTCATTTTCGCGGCGGGCACTGGCAACCCGTATTTCTCCACTGACACGGCCGCCGCGCTTCGCGCGATGGAGATCGGCGCCGAGATCATCCTCAAGGGTACCAAGGTCTCCGGCATCTACGACGACGATCCCATGAAGAATCCCCGCGCGACCAAATACACAAAGCTGTCCTTCCTCACCGTCATCGACAAGCGCCTCAAAGTCATGGACTCGACCGCCATCTCCCTGTGCATGGACCACAACCTCCCCATCATCGTGTTCAACGTCAAGGAGAAGGGCAACATCAAGCGCATTGTCCAGGGAGAGCAACTCGGCACATTGGTCACAGACGAAGCCGCCCCAGCGTAGCGCCCCGAGGGACACCATGGAATTCCCGCAGAAGAAAAAAGCCACGGAGAAAATGGAGGGCCAGATCGACCACCTGCGGCACGAGATGGCCGCGATCCGCACGGGCCGTGCCTCGATCGGCCTCCTGGATCACGTCCGGGTGGACTACTACGGCACGCCCACGCCCCTCAAGCAGGTCGCCTCGCTGGCCGCGCCCGAGAACCGACTCCTCACCGTCCAGCCATTCGACCCCAAGATGATCAAGGACATCGAGAAGGCGATTCTGGCCTCTGACCTCGGCCTGACCCCGACGAACGACGGCAAGCTCATCCGCCTCCCGATCCCGCCGCTCACCGAGGAGCGCCGCAAGGAGCTGGTGAAGCTCGCGAAGAAGATCGCGGAGGAAATCCGGGTCCACATCCGCAACATCCGGCGGGACGTGCTCGAGGAGATCAAGAAGGCCCAGAAGGCCTCCCAGATGACCGAGGACGAGGTCAAGAAGGCCCACGACGAGCTCCAGAAACTGACAGATGCGTACATCACCAAAGTGGACGAGACCCTCAAGAAGAAGGAGGCGGAGATCACCGAAATTTGAATTCCACCGTCGTCGAGATTTCCCTGCCCGCCCTCCGCCATAACCTCCGTCAAGTCGCGCGTCGCGTCGGGACGGTATCCATCATCGCCGTCGTCAAGGCCAACGCGTACGGCCACGGGGTCGTGCCCGTCACGCGCACGCTCCTGACAGCCGGGGCGCACCAACTGGGCGTCGCCACGGTGGCGGAAGGCCAGGAGCTCCGGCACGCCGGCATCACCGCTCCGATCCTGGTGATGGGCGGCATCTTCCCGGACGACGTGCCGCTTCTCCAGGAGCTCAATCTGACGCCGGTGCTGCCCTCGCGGGACGCCATCCTGATGGCTGCCCGCCTCGTGAAATCCCGTTCCGCGCCCCTGCCCGTCCACCTCAAAGTGGACACCGGGATGAGCCGCCTGGGACTCGCGCAGGAAGAATTCCTGGGCATCCTCCGCTCCAGCTGGCCTCCAACCCTGCGCCTCGATGGCCTGATGAGCCATCTCGCCTCGGCTGACTCGCACGACGGTGCGTCGGCCGAAAACCAACTGGCCCGCTTCCGCGAGCTGCTCGACGCGGCGAAGTCAGCTGGCCTGGCGGTGCCGGCTGCGCACATCGCCAACAGCGCCGCCATCCTGCGCTTCCCGGCGAGCTACTTCGACCTCGTGCGTCCCGGCCTCATGCTGTACGGGTACGTCAACGGGCCGTCGGCCGCAGCCGATCTCCGTCCCGCGCTCTCGTGGAAGACCCACATCGTGCAGGTCAAACACGTCGGCGCGGGCCAGCCGGTCAGCTACGGCGGGACGTTCGTCACATCGCGTCCCTCGACCCTGGCCATCCTGCCGGTCGGCTACGCCGATGGGTACAGCCGCGCCCTGTCCAACAGGGGGCACGTGCTGGTCGGCGGCAGGGCGGTTCCGATCGTCGGGCGGGTCTGCATGGACCTCACGGTGGTAGACGTGACGGCCCTCCCGGAGGCCCGTCCCGGCGACGAGGCAATGCTGTTGGGCAGGCAGGGCGCCGCTGCGATCACAGCGGATGACCTGGCCGCGTGGCAGGACACCATCAGCTACGAAGTCCTCTGCCAGATCAGCCCCCGCCTCCCGCGCGTCTATCTGGAAGACTGATCCCCGCGCCCCATCTTGCCACGTCCGGATAAAACCGGTATGGTATAGTCACGTCCGTCATTTCCCTGAAAGGGGCCGCGAATGACCTCGTCAGTGCTCCGTCTCGACGACACGCTCAAAGGCTACGTCTTAACAGTCCAAGAATTTGCGCAGCTCTGCGCGGCCGCGTTCGCTGGCGCCTTCCGGCGTCCCTGGTACCTCCGGGATACGCTCTACCACATGGACCAGATCGGAGTGGGCTCTCTTTTCATCGTCCTCCTGACTGGGATTTTCACCGGCATGGTCCTGGCGTTGCAGGGGGCTATCCAGCTCGAGCCGTACGGCGCGGTCCAGTACATCTCCCGTCTGATCAGCACGTCCGTCGTACGGGAACTCGGCCCGGTGCTCGCCGCCCTCATGATCGCCGGACGGGTCGGTTCCGGCATCGCCTCCGAGCTGGCGTCCATGCAAGTCACCGAGCAGATCGACGCGCTCAGGGCCGAAGGGACGGACCCCATCAAGAAACTGGTCACCCCGCGACTGGTGGCCTCGGTGATCATGGTCCCTGTGCTGACCGTCATCACCAACGGGATCGCATTGCTCGGTGGGTTCGTGATCGCCCACTTCTACTTGAGCATCGACCCCTACTTTTATTGGACGTGGGCGTTTGAGGCCTTGCGCCTCCACGACCTGATTTACGGTCTCATCAAACCGACCGTCTTCGGCTTCATCATCTGTATGGTCGGCTGCTACGCCGGCCTCAACACGGCCGGCGGGACTGTGGGAGTCGGTCAGTCGACGACCCAAGCGATGGTCACTTCCTCCATCCTCATTCTCATGACCGACTTTTTCATGACCAAGGTGTTCGTCTTTCTCGGTTGAGGCGCGCGTGATCCGGTTCACCAACGTGTGCATGATGTTTCACGGCCGGCCGGTCCTCAAGGATTTCACCATGGAGGTTCCTTCCGGACACACGGTGGTGATCCTGGGGGGCAGCGGCGGCGGCAAGACGACCGTGCTGCGCCTGATCCTGGGCCTGCTCCGCCCGGACTCCGGCTCCATCCGCGTCGACGGGCGGGAAATCGTCGGGCTTCCCGAACGAAACATGGTTGCGATCCGTGCCCACATGGCGATGGTCTTCCAAGGATCCGCGCTGTTCGACTCACTCACCGTCCGCGAGAACGTGGGCTATCGTCTCTACGAGGAGCAGTCCCTTCCGGACGATGCCATCGAACGGAAGATCGTCGAATCATTGTGTTTCGTCGGGCTGGAAGACACGCTCGAGAAGATGCCGGCCGAACTCAGCGGCGGCATGCGCAAGCGGGTCGCGATCGCGCGTGCCCTGGCCTGCAGTCCGGAGGTGATCCTCTATGATGAACCGACGGCAGGACTGGATCCGATCAACACCCACCTGATCAACGAGTTGATCTGCCGGCTTCAGAAAGAGGAGTGCCTCACGCAGGTGGTGGTCACGCACGACCTCGACACGGCCTATCGCGTTGCGGACCGGCTGATCATGATCCACCGGGGAGAAAAACTCTTCGACGGCACCTTGGACATGCTGAAAACCGCGGACGACCCGCGCATCCGGACCTTCCTCCGCCCGCATGAGATCCTGGCGACGCCGGGATGCTTCCCAGATAAGGACGGAGGGATTCGTGTGGTCGCACCGACCATGGACGAGGAGACACCGGCATGAGGCCCCGCGCACAGGTGCGTTGGTTGCAGCTCAAGGTCGGCCTGGTCATCATCGCCGCCGTCGCCGGGATACTGGTCGCCATCATGAACCTCAATGAGGGCATGGGGCTCTTCCGTCAGCAAGCGACCTTCCGCGCCCTGGTGGATGACAGTCATGGCATCAAGGTCGGGGCGCCCGTCCGTCTCAACGGGGTGGACACGGGCAATATCATCCGCATCGCCATCGACAGCAGCAGCGGCAAAGTGTCGCTCACCTTCACCATCAACCAGGACATCGTCCCGCTCCTGCGCCGCGATGCCGCCGTGCTGATCCGACCGATGGGGCTGCTCGGGGACAAATATCTGGAACTCCTCCCCGGCACCCCCAAGGAGCCGCCTCTCCAGAATGGTTCGGTCCTCACCGGGCAAGCCGAGAGCGACATTACCGGCCTGGCCGACAGTGCGACGGCCACGCTGGAGAACGTGAATCGCAGCCTCAAGGACCTCCAGACGATTCTCACTGGCTTGAAGGAAGGCAAAGGCACCGCGGGCAAGCTCGTGACCGACCCGGCCCTCTTCGACCACACGACGACGCTCCTCCGCAAGGCGGAGGCAATCTCCGACAAGGCTTCCCAACTGCTCGCCAGGATCGAAAAGGGAGAAGGCACTCTGGGCCAGTTGGTCATGGACCGGGCGTTCTATGACCGGGCCGCGGCGGCCGTGGATGAACTGCAGAAGGTGGCCGCTTTGCTCAACCAGCCCAACGGCAGCCTGGGACGGCTGGCACGCGACCCGTCGTTGTATCAGCGATTGGAGGGCATCACCACGAAAAGCGAGGCCTTGGTCGGGAAGATCGAGCGTGGCGACGGCACCCTCGGCAAGCTGGTCACCCAGGACCAGCTTTATCAACGGGCCGACAAGGTGTTGACCGAGATGGAGACTCTGCTGGCAGACGTCAAGAAGAATCCGACCAAGTACTTCAAGTTCTCCGTGTTCTAGCCAGCAGTCATTTAGGTCTTCAGTTTCCGTCCCAGACGCTTCTCCACGCTTGCGACCTTGGCGTGCAGGCGCCCCTGGGCCCCCTTGCGGTAGTCCACCTTGATCGAACACGAGATGCGGTTGCAGTCTTTCTTCATCCGCTCGAAGCACTGCTTCACGACCCCCAACACGTCGTCCCAGTCGCCTTCCAGGACCGTCCCCATCGGGTTGAGCCGGTAGTCCACTCCGCTCTTGTCCACGATCTCCAGCGACCGGGCCACGTACTTGCCGACGCTCTCCCCTTTCCCCAACGGCGACATGCTGAACTCCAGAAGCACCATCGCTCACGTTCCTTTCTTTGAGGGGACTGGCTACTTTTCTTCTTTGCGTCCCAAGAAAAGTTGCCTGTCCCCGTTTTCTGTCTCTCAGATACACCACTTCGCCCCAGAAAACCAGGCCCATCCGAACCCTCGCCCCTTCACCCCTACCGAAATTTTCCTCCCGGTTTTACCTTTTGCTGACCTCCCGAGTCTTATTGACAAGACAGTCGGAGCGGCTTACTGTTCAACGTCACGGCGGAGGCGGCATGGATCAGGAACTTGTTCAGTACCTCGAAGAGCGATTTGACCGCCAGGAGCAACGACTCAACGCTCGATTCGATCGGATTGAACAACGACTAGACGGGCACGACCAGCGGTTCGAGCAGATCGACCGGCGATTCGAGGGGATTGACCGCCGCTTTGATGAAGTAAATGACCGGATCGAAGAGGTCAAGCGCCACAGCGGCGTCCTGATCGAAGACCTTCGTTACCAGGTCCGGCTTGTGGCCGAGGGGTTCGCGACCTTCGTGGAAGGGCGATATGCTCAGGACCAGACTCGTATTGACGAACGCTTCAACGAAACCCAGGCGTTGCTCCGCACATCGTTCGAGCACCTCACTCGGCAAGACGACCAGCTCCGCCAGCGCGTGGAGAACCTCGAACAGAGGGATCAGAGTTAGGTCCCTCTTCGCCCAGCAGCCTCCGCAAATCTTGCAGAAGTCACATCAGCTCCTCTCCCCTGACAGGAGAGCCCTCCCGTTATCCCTCCCCCCTTGCGGGGGTCACACCATCCCCTCTCCCCTGGCGGGAGAGGGTCAGGGTGAGGGGGCATTTTCATTGCGAGCGTAGCACCGCGTCATCGCGAGCGCAGCGAAGCAATCTAACAGCAGGGATTCGGATCTGAAGACAGAGGCGGGAAGAAGCGAAGGGGGAAATGGCGGCTGACTCTGAAATTAAAGAAGAAAGGCTAGAGGTTTTCAGCGATGATGAAATCGCGAAGGGTTATACACTTGATACCTAGTGCATCGCAGACGTCTGGAATATGACCCCTACCCATTCGGAAATGGAGCCAGTCCCCTGCTTCTGCTACACTTCCTTGCCATAACCGGAGACATCCATGCGGGAAGAACGCCTACCGTACTATTACGAGGTGCTCGAGCTCCGACCCTCCGCATCGAACGCTGAGATCAAAAAAGCCTGGCTTGAACTGGTGCAGGTCTGGCATCCCGATCGCTTTCACCATTCATCCAACCTGCACCGTAAAGCCGAAGCCCGAACACAAATGATCAACCAGGCCTACCAAACCCTCAGCGACCCCTTGGCACGCGCACGTTATGATGCCATCACACGAAAAGCAGCCGCGTCCAAGCCACCCTCGCGCCCATCGCCTCCACCACGCCCTCAACCCACCCCTCGACCCCGCCAGGAATTCAGAGGTCCCCAATCCCTCATCATCCTCTCTCGGCCGGGTCAACCTAAAATCCCGGTGCCCGCGATTCAAATGCTCGTCGACAGCAATGAGCACAGCCCCTACGACTTTCGCCGTCTCGTTCGAATCGCCGGGACCATTCGCCAAACACTTCCCGCCGGTGACTATGCCATTGCTGAAGCCCCAGGACTGTTTTGCGTGGAGCGCAAGCCCGTGGCAGAGCTGTATGCGTCGACCTCGACTTCATCCGATAACCGCGCTCGATTTCTGCGCGAACTCGAACGACTCCTCCCGTTCCCTTATCGGTTTATGATGATCGAAGGCCGGATCGACCAGGCCCAGGGAAAAGGGCGTTTAAGCGAATATCTCAAAAACGGAGTGATGGATTTCCTGGATGCCATCACGCTGAAATATGGGATCCAGGTTATTTTTGCAGATACCCGTGAAGAGGCGGAAGAACGCGTCGCGAATCTCGCGGCCATGCACTATGCATACTTCTATGCCGAACAAGAGGGACTTGGGCGTTCTCTCAGTGAGAACGATTTATAAACGAAGAGGACGCGCTAGCCGATGGCACAGAATTGGGGTTCGCCGGGGGTTAAGAAGGGGGACAGGCTACTTTTCAAAGTCGAAAAGTAGCCTGTCCCCTTACATCCCTTTCTGCTCGGCTTTCTTCTCGACCTTGGGAAATTCTATCTTCGCGTGAAGCTTGACCTTTGCTACCGCATCTCGCAGTAATTGCTGCCGCTTTTCAATATGAGGCTCGGTCGATTGGAGGTGCGCGCGGTACGCATCCAGCCATTCCAAAAACACCTCGAAGCGCTCGTCGAACAGGGGCTCAAGGTCCTCACGCAACCGTTTGGCCAGGGCGGGCGACACGCCGCTCGTGCTGATCGCGATCCGGAGGGGGCCCCTGGCCACTAGCGCGGGCATCGTGAAGGTCGAATACTCCGGCTGGTCGGTGGAGCAGAGCAGGAAGCCCTTCTGCTTAGCCAGATTGTAGAGATCACGGCTCAAGACGTCGTCGGTTAGGACCGTGTTGATCACGAGCCAGATCCCCCCGTCCACATCGGAGGCCTTGAAGCGCCGGCCCCTATGTAGGACTCTCGCCGAGGCCGCAAGGACCTTGAGCTCCTCGGACAGCGTGGGGCTGATGACCGTCACCCTGGCGCCGGCTTCGAGGAGCCGGTTGGTCTTCTCCGTCGCTTCATCGCCGCCACCCACCACGATGCACGGCCGGTCTTTCACATCAAGATTGATCTGGAAGCCAAATTTCATGGTGTGCGCATCTTAGCTTACTGCAACAGATAGGTAAATACATTGTCGCGAGAGACCACGTCAGTTATAATCCCGGCGTGAACAAGAAGCAGCTCGTGCCGTTGCTCTTCATCGGGATCCTCTTGCTTGCCGGCGTGGCGGCCTGGCAGGGTGTCCTCCGCGGCGGCAAGGAAGCCGCCAGTTCGATCGCCGGGGTTGTCACGATCGACCCGGCTCTGGCCTCCAAGGTAGCCCCCACCGACGTGCTCTTCGTGATCGTCAAAAGGCCGAGCGGGCCGCCGCGACCCCTCGCCGCCGTCCGGATCGACCACCCGAAATTCCCCCAGCCTTTCGAGGTGACCAATGCCGACGTGATGCTCCAGGGCTCCGAGCTCAAAGGGGTAGTGTCCATCATCGCCCGGCTGGACAAGGACGGCAACGCCGGTCCGGCGCAACCCGGTGACATCGAGGGAGAGTACGCCAAGAACCCGACCATGGTGGGCGCCAAAAACGTCGAGATCGTCCTCAACACGGTCAAGTAACAAAAAAGGGGAGAACGCCGCTCGGCGCCCTCCCCCTGCGCACAGAGCACAAGACCGTTACGGCTCGGGGATGTCCGAGTCCAGTTCCACGTTCCAGTAGAGGTAGTCCCGCCAGCTCTCCGGAGTGTTCCGGACCCCGATCGTGATCGTCACTACCGGGTTCCACTTCGGCTTGAGCGGCTTCCGCATCAACTGCATGCCCGCCTCCTCCGGCATCCGCCCGCTCTTCCGATTGTTGCACCCCCAGCAAGCCGTGACAATGTTCTCCCAGGTCTTTTTCCCGCCCTTCGCGATCGGAATCACATGATCGAAGGTGAGGTCCTCCGTCCGGAACTTGTGCCGGCAGTATTGGCAGCGGTTCCCGTCCCGGGTGAAGATATTGATCCGGGAGAACTTCACGGAGCGGTGGGCTTCGCGGATCCTGACCAACTTCAACAGCCGCATAACCGCGGGCAGCTTGAAGGAGATCGAGACCCCGTGGATCTCACGATCATAGACCTCCAGCACCTCGACCTTCCCCTGCCAGAGCAGGGTGATGGCCTTCTGCCAATTCACCACGCGGAGTGGTTCGTAGGTGGCGTTCAAAAGTAGAGTCAGCTCCATAGACCCCCTTTCACCAATGACGACGTCCGACCAATTCTGCCCCCGCGCGAGGGGCGGCCCCTATGATGCAGGTTCGTATAGCACAGTTGGTGGGAGAAAATCCAGCCTCTTCCCGCAGCTGCGAGGGTCCAGCAGCCGGGGCCCACTTCGCCTTGAAGTCGTGTCTGCCGCCGATTACAATTCGGCCATGCCGACCTTCATTCATGTCGCGGACCTCAAAGACATTCCTCCCGGCACGGCCAAGGTCGTCGCGGTGCAGAACGTGGAGGTGGCGCTGTTCAACCTTGAGGGATCGATCTACGCCATCGACAACATGTGCCAACACGCTGGGGGGCCCTTGGGCGAGGGCAAGATCACGGGCGACATCGTGATCTGTCCCTGGCACGGGTACCGCTATCACATCAAGACCGGCCAGTACGTCAAAAACCCGGAGATGAGCGTTGCCTGCTACCCGGTGAAGGTCGAAGACGGCAAGATCTCGGTCGCGGTCGCGCCATGAGGCTTCTCCTCCTCACCGTTCTCACCATGGCATGGCTGGCATGGTCTGCGTCCTCCCAGCCTGGCGACTTGCCCGGCAAAGAGGTGCCTGATCTCGGGAACGTCCACATCCAGCGTCTGGGCGACCCGCATGTGCCCTACAACAGCGACCCGCCCACGTCGGGGCCACACATGCCGGGTATCGCCCCGTGGGGCTTCTACGACAAGCCCATTCCCAAGGAATACCAAGTCCACAACCTGGAGGACGGCGGCGTGGTCATCCAGTACAACTGCCCGCGGGGATGCCCCGACCTGCTCAAAAAGCTTGAGGGTGTTTTCCTGAAATACAAGAAGCGGGCGGAAAAAGAGAAGCGCTACATGCACCTGATCGTTGCGCCATACCCCGACATGAACGCCCGGATCACCCTCACGGCCTGGACGCGGATCGACACGCTCGCCGGGTTCGACGAAGTCCGCATCGACCGCTTCATCGAGGCCTACGTCGGGATCGATCACCACAAAAAAGAAGGCGCGAAGTAGCCCTCCGGGGCGTTCACGGCGGCATCACGTCACCTGCCGGCCTCGACAGCGGGATCACGGTCTGGGGGGAAAGCCGCACCCGCCACAGATAGTCCCACTCAATCCAGCGGTGCTTCTCGTCACCAGGCAGCCGCACCACGACCCGCACCAGATACCCGTTCCGCTTGTCCGCCCGTACCGTCCAGTCCCCGACCACGGGTGTCCGGTCGTCCTTCCGGCTAGCCTTTACGATGGCGTCAATGGCCTGACGGATCGTCGGGGTTGAGCGGGCCGGATGGGTCTGTACCAGCGCGAGCGCCTGGGCAGCGCGAGGATCGGCCATCGGGTCCAGCGGCTTCCATATCACATATGCCGCGACGCCGACGAGGAGAAGCACGACCGCCCCCCACTCGACCCAGACGATGGCGCGGGCGCGAGGCCTCGCATCGCGTTCATCCATGTGCCCCCTCCCCTGACTTGACAAGCCGAAAGACCATTCTGTACAAGTAGCACCGGTGAAATACTTTATCTACAGCGAGACTCTGCACCAGAACCAATTGAAAGGGCGTGCGCCGGAAGCCACCTTCCTGTTCCGCGCGTACCTGCCCGATCATACCCTGACCTTTCCGCGCTGGTCGTCGCAGTGGCGGTGCGGACTGGCCAGCATCACCCCGTCCGTCAGCGACCGGGTCTGGGGAGCGGTCTTCGAAATTACACCGGAAGACCTCAAGATCATCGACCAGTACGGCGACGAGGTGCCGTCGGGCGCCTTCCGCCATTGCACTATCAACGTCTACCCGGAGCACGAGGCCGAGCAGGTCCCGCAGAAGGAGATGGTCACGACCCACGTGGCCACGCCGGCCGGCAAGTTCAAGCCGCAGGACCATTATATTGACTTCGTCATTGCCGGGATCAAACACTGGAAACTCCCCCAGGAATGCATTGACTGGTGGGAGGACCAGCGGCCACGACGCTAGGAACGAACCCCGCAAAGGAGCCTCATCATGCCGAAGCCCAAGTACCACATCCTCGTGTGCAAAAACACCCGTCCCCCCGGCCATCCCAAGGGTTCCTGCGGAGAGAAGGGCGCCATGGGCGTCCTCAACCAGTTCAACTTCGGGATGATGGAGCGCAATCTGCTCGGCCAGGTCATCGTGACCCCAACGGACTGCTTGGGTCCCTGCCAGTTGGGACCCACCGTGGTCGTCTACCCAGACGGCGTCTGGTACAAGAACGTGACCGAAGCTGATGTCGCCACCATCCTCGACGAGCATATCGGCAAGGGCAAGCCGGTCGATCGCCTCAAATTACCGGATGAGGTCTGGGGATAGCCAGCCCGAGCCAGTGGCGCGCCGCGAGAAAGCGTCTCACCAGGAGCACAAGGCGGTCGCGCCAAGGTCTGTCTCCTGCATGGTGATCACCTGCAGCGATACTCGGACGCCCGAGACCGACACCAGCGGCGCGCTGATCATGAACGCCTTGAGGGAACGCGGCCACTCGATCGCATCCTACCACCTCGTCAAGGACGAGCCGTCGGTCATCAGGAAGCTGATCAAGCAGGGTGCGAAGGACCGCCACGTCCAGGCGATCATCGTGAACGGCGGAACGGGAATCTCGCGGCGGGATTCCACGTTCGAAGCGATCGACGGCCTCTTGGAAAAACGATTGGACGGATTCGGCGAGATCTTCCGCTATCTCAGCTACCAGGACATCGGTTCCGCGGCGATCATGAGTCGCGCCACGGCGGGCCTCTACAAGGGCACGGTTGTGATCTCGATCCCCGGTTCGGAAAAAGCCGCCCTCCTAGCGATGGACAAACTCATCCTCAACGAACTGGGTCACATAGTCCATGAAATGAAAAAGTGACTTCTAATCCTGGGTGATCCTCGGTTCTGAGACCCGCTTAAAGTACACCAGCAAATCCCGCACCGAGAGCAACCCCACGATCTTCCCGGCATCGGTCACGGCCAGGTGGCGCACGCCCAGATCCGCCATCATGTCATGGGCGTCCTGCGGCGTCCGATGGATGTCGATCGAGGCGACCGGCGCCGACATGATGGCCTCCACCTTCTCCTTGCCAAGGTCGGCTCCCTTGGCCACGGCCTTGCGGACGATGTCGGTCTCCGTCACGATTCCCACGATCTGCCCGCCCCGTTCCACCAGCAACGACCCCACCTTCTCCGCCTGCATCCGGCGCGCCACCTCTTGCACGGACACACTGTGAAGAATCGTCTTGAGGTTTTTGGTCATCGCTTCGCGGAGGGTTTGCATGGGTTCCTCCTGTGAGTACTGGATTTATTCCATTCTAGCACGATATGCGGGTTACGGAGTCAGCACGATCTTCCCGAAGAGCTTGCGCTCGAGCATCCGTTCGTGGGCCGCGCGGACGTCCTGGAGAGGCAGCACCGAATCGATCACGGCCCGGATCCGCCCCTCGCCCATCCACTTGGCCACGGCCAGCAGCTCGTGCCGCGTGCCCATGAACGAGCCCATGACGGTGGTCTGCCGCATGTAGAGGTAGCGTAGGTCAATCCGCACCTCAGGCCCCGACGTGGCGCCGCAGGTGACGAGCCGGCCGCCCTTGGCCAGCGAGCGGAGGCTTTGCTCCCACGTGGCCGGCCCGATGTGCTCGATGACCACGTCCACGCCGCGCCCGCCCGTCGCGCGCTTGACGCCGTCCGCGATCACGTCCCGCGTGTGGTTCAGCACGACATCCGCTCCTAGCCCCTGCGCCTTCTCGACCTTGTCGTCCGCGCCCACCGTCGTGATCACCCGCGCGCCGGCGGCCTTCGCCATCTGCACCGCCATGCTGCCGACGCCGCTGCTGGCCCCCAGCACCAGCACATCCTCCGCCGGCTGCAGCCGGGCAAGACCGAACAGCATGTGCCAGGCGGTGACTGCCGTCAGGGGGAACGCCGCGGCCTGCTCGAACGAAAGCGAGCCGGGGACTGGAATCACATTGAGGGCTGGCACCTTCACAAACTCCGCCAGCCCGCCGTCCACCTGGGAGCCGAGGATGCGGTACGTGGTACAGAGGTTGTCCTGCCCGCCCAGGCAGAACTCGCACCGCCAGCACGAGAGCCCCGGTGCGATGAACACGCGGTCGCCCGGTTTCAGGCCCGTCCCCTCGCCCCCGACACGCTCCACCACACCGGCGACGTCGCACCCGCCGATATGGGGCAGCGGGACCTGAAAGGCCGGGATGCCCTGGCGGATCCAGATATCGAGATGGTTCAAGGCGCAGGCCTTGACCCGGACCAGGATCTCGCCCGAGGCCAGCTTGGGCTCCGGAGCGTCTTCATACCGGAGCACCTCTGGCCCGCCGTGCTGGTGAAAGCGCGCCGCCTTCATCCCGTCAGAACGTCACGGACCCTTCGATCACCATGACAGCGCGCCCCCCCACGGTGACGTACTCGATCTCATCGTCATCTGAGTGGACATGCACGGTCAGGCGGGACGGGCGGTCGATCTCATAGCCCTGCTCGCAGATGATCTCGGTCGTCGGACCAACGTCCACCACCCCGTGCTTGACGAGGTACGCGCCGAGGGCGCCGCTCGCAGATCCCGTGGCCGGATCCTCGAGCACTCCGACTGGCGAGGCGAACATCCGGGTATGCACCGTGGACTGTTCCTCCACCGTGACCGTCGTGAACAGCATGACGCCCTGGGCTTTATGCTGCTCGCAGACGCTGTTGAGCAGCGCGATGTTGGGGCTGGCCTTGGACACCGCCGTGAGGGTGCGGACCGGCACGATCATCACCGGAAACCCCGTGGACACGACCTCCACCGGCAGGCCGGTGCCAGTGATCTGGGTCTTGGGCACCGAGATGGCCTTGGCGACTTCGAAAAGGTCCCGCAACGGCTCCACCATCCCAATGAACTCCGGCTTGGGCTGGTTCATCATGATCTGCCGGACATGCCCGTCCCGCACCGTCAGCTCGAGGGGGAACACGCCGACGCTGGTCTCCTGATGGATGCGGGTGACCGGTTCCTGCAGCCGCAGGACGCCGAGATGCGCGAGCACGTAGAAGGCGCCGATGACCGGATGGCCTGCGAACGGAATCTCCCGCGCGGGGGTGAAGAACCGGAGCCGGTATTCGGCGGAGGGATCGGTCGGCGGGAGCACGAAGACAGTTTCAGAGAGGTTCATCTCCCGGGCGATCTTCTGCATCTCCCAGGCGTCCAGATGGCCCGCGTCCGGGATCACAGCCACCGGATTGCCCCCGAACACGGTGTCGGTGAACACATCCGCCTGGTAGAACTTGACGGTGCGCCGTTCGGACATGCGCCACCCCCGAAGCGGCTTACTCTATGGGATACCCCCGTAATTGTCAACGCGGCCAACGGGTATGCTAGAATGCGCCGCATCATTATGATGAAGCCGCCGCCGCCGAAAGACGTGACGTTCGACCAGATCAATCGGATCCTGGAGGTGACGGACGCGCTTGCGCTGGATCGCGAGTGGATCGAGATTCCCTTGAGCGCCGCGAGCCCCGGCAAGATCCACAAACTCCCCAACGGCAAGATCGAGATCGTCGTGGACGCCGAGATGCCCTTCGAGGAATGGCTCGCCGCAGCCAGGCAGCAACTTCGACAGGTCGCCGGGTGCTAAATGGATGACGGCACGATCGAGCTCGGTGCACCGCAGACGCCATCGGACGGCTCATCCGACGCGACGCCGCAGAGCGAACCGCCTCCGCCGACGGATGCAGCGCCCGCACCGGCGAAAGACGAATCCGCTGCGGAGACCACTCAGGTCATTGCGAAGGCGGTCCGGTACGTCAAGGCGAAACGCGGGGGGGACTTGGCCGCCATCATCCTGGCTGGCTCGGCCGCACGGGACGCCATGACGAGCCACAGCGATGTGGACCTGCTGGTCCTGGTTCTGGGCTCGGACAACAGTCACGAGCTGGTCCGGATCCTCTCCCGCATCGTCGAGATCCGCTATCTCGGCATCTCCGAGGCCGAGGAGCAGGTCAATACGTCGCCGCGCCTGCCCATCATCCTGCGCAAGGCCCGTGTCCTCTATGAACTCGAAGCGGCCGGATCGCAATTATTACAGAAGGCCCATGCCCGCTTCCGGCAGGGGCCACCCTCTTCGACAATTCACGAGAAGATCCGGCTCCGCGCGACCGTTCTCCACTGGCTGGGGAAGGTGGAAGACCAACAGGCCGACCCGGCGATCGCCCGACATCTCCTCTCGATCTTTCTCGATGAAGCCATGAGCGCCTTCTACCAACTGCGCGGGTTGTGGCCGGCCTCACCCGTCGAACACCTCCGCTTCATCAGCCAGCGCGACCAAGTCATGGGGGACCTCCTGCAACAGGCCTTCACGGCCACCGACCTCGTCGACCAACTGGCGACGGCCCGGCGCATCGCCGACCATCTGTTCAAGGACATCCCCGCCCCGGCCAGGATTGATTAGCCCCCCTCCCTCACCCTCCCCCTCTGAGGGGGGAGGGAAGGGTGAGGGTGGTGTTGAACACCTGCTCAAACAGCAGCCGCGCGAGCAGGTCGTAGCCGGCCTTCGTGAGATGCAACCCGTCGTTCGAATACGGAGCCGCCAGCCGGTGGGTGCCCGGCTCGGCCGTCGCGGTGAAGAGATCGATACAGGGCAGGTTCCTGCGGGCGCAAGAGTCGGCGATCAGCACGTTCAGCTCATGCCGCCGCGGAATGTGGTCGTCGAATCCGCGGATGGACGGCACCGTCACCGCTGCCACCCGGATGCCGGCCTTGGCGGCGCGCTCATACATCGCGGTGAGGTTGCGCATGATCTCCGCCGGCTGGAGGTTCCAGCCCAGATCGTTGGTCCCTCCGAGGATGACCACCCAGGCAGGCCGGTGGCACGCCACGTCGCGCTCGAAGCGTTCGTCCATCTCCGCCGTCAACTCTCCGCAGACCGCGCTGATCTGGACCCGCGCGCGATCTCCAAGCCGCTCCGCCAAGAAACGGCCGTAGGGCGTCTCCTGGTAGTCGGGACATTCAGCGGTGGGCGATTGGAACCCGGCGGTAAGGCTGTCGCCGAAGCAAATGATGAGGGGAAGCGTGGGGGCGGGCACGCGGCTAGAGCTAGTTGGTCTTGTCGTCGCTGCCCTCTGGTAAAGCAGTCCCGACCTGGGCGGTCACGACCCCGGCGAAATTCACCTGGATGTTCATTTTATAGTTGGAGCTCTCGTCCAGGGTCCCGACATGCCGCTCCACGGGCTCCGACTCGTACTTGAACTTGATGATGACGTCGGTGGTATCGCGGAGACGGGGCGTCTTGAGGTTCTTGGTCGCGTTCTTCCTGATGGTCCCCAGCGGGTGCGACTCCGACCAGACGACCAGTGTCACATCCGAAAGGTCCTTGCCCGAGTTGTTCTGCACGGTGATGTGTGTATCGGTCGTTGTCCAGAACTGGAACCGCGGCGGGATGCTGTTCCGGCTTACCCACACAAGGAACACCACCAGCACAAAAATCAGGTACTCTTTCTTCATCGGCACTCCCTTTCACCAAAGGGCCGCGCAACGCTACAGGCTTCACAGTATACAGAGTTACGGGACAGGGTCAACCCTAATATGAATTCAAGGTTCACGGTACCGTCGCACGAGGGGATTCAGCTCGCGAGCTTTGTTGATCAAGACCTCCCCTGCCTCCTGCTGGCCCAGAAACTTGAGACACGCCCCTTTCAGGGCGTAGCCTTCGGCCCCGTCCGGAACCTGGCTGAGGTACGCGTTGGTATAGGCGACCGCCGCTGGGAAGTCCTGGTCCAGGAAGGCCACCTCGGCCTGTGCGAAGTCCACCCACCGCCGCAGGAGCACGGCCTCCGCTCCTCCCATGCCGCGATCCAGGAGTTGCCGGACCGTGGCAAACCTGCTCCGCGCCAGGTCACGGCGCCCGTTATAGTACAGATCCAGGCGGGCCTGGAGGTAATGGGCGCGGAGGTTGTCCCGTTCCAGCACGAATGCGCGTGCGACGAACGAACGGGCCTTGTCAACATCCCCGTAGGCCAGCGGCGGCAGGTAGGGCGCCGCCATGTAGTACTCGGCCTGCCCGAGCAACGCCCCGACATGCTCCGGCGCCTGTGCCAGGACCTGCTCGTACAGATCCAGCGCGACCATAATCGCGCGCCGGCTCTTGATCACGCCGTCCAGAATGGAGTGACGGGAGTACCACGCCAGGGCGGCCTTCAAGGCGTAAGCGCGAGCGCTCCAGTACAGGCAATCGAGTCGCTGTTGCGGCACGCTCTGATCCCCGCCCACGCGGGACAGGCACGCGTCGAACATCGACAACGCTCGGTCGGGATCATAGAGCAGGAAGTGGGCCAGCCCTAGGAGGTAGGGTGTCTCGCTGTCGGTGAGTGGGTCCGCCCACATGCCTTCGAGATGGCGCAGGGCCAGGCCGGGGTCTTTCCGGTCGAAGAGCGCGCTGCGCGCCGCCTGGACGGCCTCTTGATGAGGTTTTGTATGGTGCGCATCGGCCGGAGTGGCCGGGCCGAGCGTCCCGCACAGAAGCCACGCGCACGATGCGGAAACCGCCCGCGCCATCATGGCGCAACCGCGCTCAGTACTTGTCATAGGTCTTGATGCGCCCGTCACCGCAATCGATTTCCATGACCACATCGTCGCGCACGTTCACGACTGCCCGGATGGGCTTCTCGGCAAGGAACGGGGTGGTGAACGTGAGTGCCACGCGCGTCTTGGCCTGGTTGGCCATGATAGTGGTCGGCGCTCCCAGGATCTGAACGAGGTCCGCCCGCTGACCACCCGGCTCCAGGACGCCACAAGCCTTGAGATTGACCTCGCCCTGTTGGTGTGTTCGCCAGACCCACGCGCCCGCCAGCGCGACCACGCACGTGAGCGCCAGGATCAGCCCGCCCCGACGGCGCGTCACTGACAGGACTCTCGCTCCCACAGCTGCAACGACCACTCGAGCATGTTCGTCAGATGGTACAGGAGTGAGAAGCCTCTCATCAACGACTCCGTGCGGTCGCCGTTCGGTGCAACAGCACGGCAACCGCCGCCAGCACGGCCAGCCCCGGCCATCCCCCCAGCGGCGGTGTCTCGAAGAGCTGCAAGTGATCCGTGCCCAGCGTCGGCCAGAGCCCGCTCAGGGCGATCGGCACTGCTAGCAGGATCCCCATGAGCGCTTCGCCGGTCACGAGACCGGCGGCGAACAGCAGCCCTCGCGGGCTCCCTGCCGCCGCGGGCTCGCCTGCTCTTCGCCTCGCCAACGCTGCGACCAGGCCGCCGGCCAGAATCGCTGCGGAGAGCTTCAGCGGGAGGTACATGCCCAAGGCGACCGCGAGCACCGGCATCCGGAAGTCAGAGCCGCACGCCGCCAGCCGCCGGTCCACTAGGAGAACGACGATACTGATGGCCGCGCCCAAGCCGACCAACTCCCACGGAAGCGTGCCCCCGAACACGCCGCGCGCCAGGCTGGCCATGAGCATGGCCTGCGGCGCGCTCAAGGGGTGGGGATGATCCGCTGTCACCTCGCCGATCCCGTACTTGGCCTGCAGCAGGACCAGCACCGGCACGATCACCACCGCGGCAGTCGCCACCCCGACCACTTGCATGATTTGCTGCTTCCACGGCGTGGATCCCACGACGTAACCCGTCTTGAGGTCCTGCAGGTTGTCTCCGCCCATCGCCGCCGCGCAACACACGACCGCGCCGATCAGGAGCGCTGCCGCCGGGCCGGCCGGATGGTCGCCCCCCATCACCGGCACCAGCACCAAGGCCGTCAGCCCGATCGTTGCGATCGTCACCCCAGACACGGGATTGCTCGAGCTGCCCACGAGTCCCGCCATGTAGGCGGCCACGGCGGAAAAGAGAAACGCCGCGCCAGCCATAAGCACCGTCATCACCAGGGCGACGATGCCGTCGCGCACGACCGCGTGATAAATGAGCGCCATCGGCACCAGCACCAGCCCGAACGGCACCAGCACCCAGAGCAGCGGCGCGTCATAGTCAGTTCGGGGGATGCCGTTCCCGTACCGACGCCTGCCGGTTGAGGCGTCACGATAGGCAGCGACCGACCGCCGCACCCCTTCCACCAAAGGTCTGCGAAGCTGGATAAGGGTCCAGAGCCCGCCGACGAGCATGGCGCCGATGCCGACGTACCGGATGCGGGTGCTGCCGATGGACTTGGCCGCTTCGATCGCCGCCACATTTTCCGGGGCGCCTGCCCACGCTCCGTACAATGGCAGCAGTACGAGCCAGCCCAGCGCCCCGCCCAGGAACACCACGCTGGCCGTATTCGGGCCGATAATGAAGCCAACCGCCAGCAGGGCCGGCGAGAGATTGACGCCGCCATAGACCACAGATCGTCCCACGCGCGCGGCGCCCTCCAAGGCCTCCGCCCAGAGCCGCAGGCCACTCTCGCCCAGCTTGACAAGCCCGCCGATGATCGCCGCCGAGAGCAGCGTGCGAAAGCCGGCCACTGCCGTCTCCCCGCCCGATCCGACCTTGAGGACTTCGGCCGTCGCGATCCCTTCTGGGTAGCGAAGTCGCTCGGTCACGATCAGGACGCGCCGCAAGGGGATCGTGAACAGCACGCCTAGGAGCCCCCCCACCATGGCGATGGCCGCGGTTTGGCCGTAGTCGAAGCTCGTCCAATAGCCGATGAGGAGAAGGGCAGGGATGGTGAAGATCACGCCGGCGGCGAGGGCTTCGCCCGAGGAGGCAGCCGTCTGCACGATGTTGTTCTCGAGGATGTTCGACTCTCGGAAGAGACGGAGCACCGCCATCGAGATCACCGCCGCCGGAATGGACGCCGACACCGTCATCCCGGCGAACAGGCCAAGGTAGGCGTTGGCCCCGGTCAGCACGGCGGCGAGCACGACCGAGAGGACCACGGCTTTGAGCGTGATCTCCGGAAGGACGACCTCCGGCGGGACGACTGGGCCCGGATCAGAACTCATCCCTTCTCGATCGGATTCCCCGCCTCGCGCCAGGCCCGGATGCCTCCGTCCATCGACGAGACATTGGTGTAGCCCATCTTCCGGAGGTTGTCGGCGGCCAGCGCGGACCGGAACCCCCCGCCGCAGTATAGGACGATCTCGGCGTGCTTGTCCGGGATCACGGTCTCGATGTCCCGCTCGAGGATACCGCGTCCTAGATGCACGGCGCCCTTGGCATGGTCGGTCGCGAACTCGTTGTCTTCGCGCACGTCGATGAAGTGGAACCGCTCGCCACGGTCCAGCTTGGCCTTCACCTCGGCGATCGCGCATTCCTTAATGTGCGTCTTTGCTTCTTCGACCAGTTTCAGAAACCCCGGATTGTGCTTCATCGTTCCCTCACGTCTTCAATACCACAAGCCCTTGTGAACGTGAGCTTACCCGAACATTCGGCGGAAGGCAAAATGGCCTTGTCAATCATCGGACGGTTCGGGTAGACTGACGCGGTTTTTCGAGGAGGACCGCATGGCGACACACAAGATCACACTGACCCGGTACGGAATCGCCGAGGTGCTCAAGTGGTGCATCGAGCGCAATCACAAAAACATTCCCGGAACGGACAGTGCCGCGTTTCAACGGATGCAGGCGGAACTGAAGAAGAAGCCGGACTCGTCGGATTACTTCACCCTTCACCAGTTCTGGAAAGAGCCGGTGACCATCGAGTTTACGGACGAAGAGATCCACACCGTGGACCGCTGCCTGTACGACAACCCCAACGCCGAGAACAATCAGAACCCCGCGATCCGGTACCGCTTCTGGGTCGCCACAGAGACCGCCAAGGAAGCGGAAACGCAGATGGAGAAGAAAGGGCATTGATGCTGCTCCCTGCCGCAGTGGCACTCGCCCTGTGTCTGGCCGTAACCCACGCGGCGGCCGCCGATGCGCCAGCCGTCAAGCCGCCCCCCGACCTCAGCAAAGGAGAGGCCCTCTTCAACAGCCGTTGCGCGGCGTGCCACGGCATCGGCGCCAAGGGGACTCCCGTCGGACCTCCGTTCCTCGACAAGATCTACGAACCCAACCATCACGCGGATAGCGCCTTCTATCACGCACCTGAGATGGGGGTGCGCGCCCATCACTGGAAGTTCGGCGACATGCCGAAGATCCCAGGCGTCACCCGGGACGATCTCGCCCAGATCATCGCGTACATCCGGTGGCTTCAAAAGCAGGCCGGCATCTTCTAGCAGCGCGCCGCGTCCACGCCCGTCACGGGGTGCCCCCTCCGTCCGCCTTCACCCGCAAAGAATGGGCGGTGATCCGAAAGCACCGGACTCCGAAGCAAGTTCAACGTCTTCTCGATTCCCTCCCCTATAACTGGGAGAAACCCAAGGACACGCTCCGCTCGTTTCGGGGCGTGATCGCCACCGGGATCGCGCATTGCCTGGAAGCCGCCATCACGGCCGCAGTGATCCTGGAGCAGCGCGGCTATCCCCCGCTCATGCTGAGCCTCGAGTCGGCAGACAAGCTCGACCACGTCCTGTATCTCTTCAAGCAGAACGGGCGCTGGGGGACCATCGCCCGGTCGCGCGAGGCGGGCCTGCACGGGCGCAAGCCGGTCTTCCGTTCTGTCCGAGATCTGGTCCTGACCTATGTGGAGCCCTACGTGGATTTCACCGGCCGACTGACCGGGTACGGCGTGGGGAACCTGTATGACCTCGGCCACTACGACTGGCGGTTCTCACCGAGGAACATCTGGAAGGTCGAACAGTATCTTCTCAAGATGCCGCACAAGAAGTATCGCATGTCGAAGCGGCGCTACGAGCAGGTGTTGCGGCGCTACAAGGCCTTCCGCGCCGACGATCCGGACGCCCCCGTGAACTACTACGACAGCCGCCCGACCTGGATGGGCAACCCAAACTTCCCTTCACCACCGATCCCGAAGAAGGTGTTACGGGAACTCAGGTCGTCCTGAGCGCGTCGCCGAATCTCTTCTCTGACATCCTTTGACATGTTTCCTCAACTACATCAGACCTTGGCATCGCATTTGCTTGTGTACTGTGGTAGCGTAGTTAGGAACACCATCGAAAGACAGGTCACAGTAATGCGGTGAGAGGCAAAAGATTCACAGCCATCTTGGGCGCCTGCGTGCTGTCGTTCTTGGTCTCGGAAGTCCCCGCGCAGAATGTGTTGCTATCGGAGTGGCACGTGGACAGCGGCAAGCGAGCCGTGAAGGAACGCCACTTTGATGAAGCGGAACAACATTATTTCGCCGCCCTCAAGGAGGCGGCCGGCGCCCCGGGCACCCGTGTGACCGACAGTATTGCCTCACTGGCAGATCTGTACCTCACAGAAGGAAAGCCAGCGGCGGCGGAGCGCCTCTTCAGACGGGCGCTCGCCCTCCAAGAGCGAATGTTGGGGCGGGAGCATCCGGCCGTCGCCGAGACGCTGAAGAGCTGGGCGGCCCTGCATGCCGATCACGGGCAGGACGAGACGGCCGAGCGTCTCTACACGCAGGCGCTCGCCATCCAGGAGAAAACGCTGGGGCCTGAGCACCCGGACGTGGCGACGAGTCTGAACCACCTGGCGATCCTGTACAAAGGCCGCGGGAAGTATGACCTGGCTGAACGCCTGTACGCGCGGGCCCTTGCCATTCAAGAAAAGGCACTGGGGCCCGAGCATCTGGACATGGCTGATACCCTGAACAATCTGGCGGTCCTCTACAAAACCCAAAAGCGGTATGCAGAGGCAGAGGATCTCTACAGGCGTGCGCTAGCGATCCAAGAGCATCACCTTGGGCGAGAGCACCCGGACGTGGCGGTCAGCCTGAGCAACCTGGCCAACCTCTATTTCGTCCTGGGGTGGTACCACGAGGCAGAGCCGCTGCATGAGCGCGCATTGGCGATCCGCGAGAAACGCCTCGGGCCTGAGCACCCGGACGTGGCGACGAGTCTGAACCACCTGGCGATCCTGTATAACCATCAGGGGAAACACGCCGAAGCGGAGTCTCTCTTCAAGCGGGCGTTGACGATCCGGGAGAAAAGCCTGGGACCAGAGCATCCCAAGGTGGCCGCCACTCTGGAGAACTATGCGGCGTTGCTGTGGGCGATGGAACGCCCGGAGGAGGCTGAACAATTCGCGGCGCGGGCCAAGGCGATCCGGAGCAAGCAAGGGTCCTAGCTCAGGTTATTCCCGACGTGCAGGCTCACCCGAAGATTCTCGTCCTGCCTTTCGCATTCGTCGCGTTGCCACTACCGCGATCAGCAAGCTGAACAGCCACCACAGCCCAAGCCCGGTCAAGGCGAATGAATCCGACAGTCCCTGGCTAAACGTTTCGTACTTTTGCATGATGAACGCGGTGAAATCCAAGCTCCCTATGACAAAGACAAGAACGGCGAGGAAGTAGTAGAACCGGCTACCTTTCATGCTATGCAGCATCTCCTTTTATCTTTTCCATCCTCCTCACCTACCTTGGAGTTCAGCGCCGGCCGCTTCGTCCACCAGCCATCGCAGCCGCTCCGGTCCGGGTTGGATACACTTGGCTGGATACTGCTCGGGGGACGCCGTCCCTTCCAACACTTCCCGAAGGGCAGGCGCTTTGCGACGGCCTGCCACCATGAAGAGCACCTGATGCCCTGCGTTTAACACCGGCAGGGTCACCGTCAGGCGCCGAGGCGGCGGCTTGGGCGCATCCAGCACGGGCGCCACCCACTGCGATTGTTCCTTAAGCACCGGCGATCCCGGAAACAGCGAGGCCGTGTGCCCGTCCGACCCCATGCCGAGCAGCACCAAATCAAAACGCGGGAACGCCCCGAAGGACGCGCGTAGCTCGCCCTCATACGCCGCTGCGGCGGCATTCAAGCCCTCCGCTTCCGCCTTCATCCGGTGTATGGATGATTCCGCAATCCCTAAGGGACGAAACAGCACCTCATTGGCCATGCGATAGTTGCTCTGCGGATGATCGGGCGGCACGGCCCGCTCATCCCCGAAGAAGAAGGCGACGCGGTCCCAGTCCACCCGCGACCGATACTCGGCGGAGGCCAGGACAGTATACAAGGTCTTCGGCGTCGTCCCGCCGGCCAGCAAGACATGAAACGGACGGCGTGCTCTCGCCGCCTGCGCCGCCAGCTTCACGAAAAGCTCGGCGGCCGCCCGCGCGATCGCGGCTACGTCCTTTACCACTTCCACTCTGCACGCGGTCATCGGCATATTCCGTCTCAGACCAGGAGCAGTCCGGCGGTCCGAGCCTGTTGCCACGGGGCCGACCTGGCCAGCGCATCGAAGCCGTGCGGCCCTCCCAGTGGATACGCCTCGCGGACTTCTCTGAGCGAGGGGTATCCTTCGCCTCGCTTCTCCCGTGTGGGCGTCGCGGATCGGATGAGGTCCAGCAGCCAGTCTGCCTTCTCAGAAGAGAGTCGCACCTCGACGTCTTCGGTCTGATTGGGGAGGATGACTCGGCTCCGGTCATGCCCGTACGATTCATTCACCGGCGCGCCCCCGATCCAGACGAACCGACGTTCTGCCGTTGGATCATCGAGAACGGGCGTCTCTTCCAGCACCCGCACAACCCAATTGCGCGGCACCTTCGGTCGCGGGACCGGGTGGTCGAACCATTGCCGGACATCGGCCATCAATCCTTCCCCACGCATATAAAAGGAGAGGGCGGCTCTCAATCCGACGCCGAGCCACTCTGGCGCTTTCTCCGCGGGATCGTCGTGGGTGAGATCGTTCTCCGCAAAGCCGCCGAACGACGGCCCCGTGATGCGGATGCCGTGGGCCGTTGGATCCAAACCGATTGGACTGTGAGCGGTCGCCACGAACCGGTGCCAGAATGCCGATTGGATCAGTCCGTGCGCGAACAGTTGCCGCACGCGCTCGAGGGTCTCCACGGTCTCTACGATGGTTTCGCCCGGGAACCCGTACATGAGATAGGCATGCACCATGATGCCGGCGGTCTGGAACGCCGCCGCCACGCGCGCGGCCTGGGCGACGGTGATCCCCTTCTTCATGGCGTCAAGGAGCCGATCGGACGCCGCTTCAAGTCCTGCAGTGACGGCGACGCATCCAGACGCGGCGAGCAGGCGGCAGAGGTCCCGCGTGAAGACCGGCTCGAAGCGGATGTTCCCCCACCACGTGATCGCCACTCCCCGTTCCAATAGACATAACGCCAGGCCCTTGAGCCCCGCCGGTGGCGCCGCCTCGTCCACGAAGTGGAACCCCCGTCTCCCTGTCTCTGCGATCAGCGCCTCGATGCGGTCGGTCAAGATCTCGCTCGGCGTGGCCTCGTACCGGCCGATGTAGTCCAGGCCGACATCGCAGAAGGTGCACTGCTTCCAATAGCATCCGTGCGCCACTGTCAGCTTGTTCCAGTGCCCGTCTGACCACAGACGGTGCATGGGATTCAGCACGTCAAGCACGGAGAGATACCGGTCCAGCGCCAGCCCGGCGTAGGTCGGCGTGCCGATCTCGGCCATGCCGAATTCGGGATCGCGGGCCCCGTCCCGCCACACGACACGCCCCTCCGACCGCAGGAAGGTCCGTCGCAACTCAGCCTCGTCGCGCTTGCCGGCGAGGTGCTCCAGGAGACAGAGCAGGGGCCGCTCGCCGTCATCTAGCGTCACGTAGTCCACGTAGTCGAACAGACGCGGCTCTTGGAGACGGCGCAGTTCCGTGTTCACGTAACCGCCACCGAGCACGATTCGCACAGCAGGCCGCCGCGCTTTCACAGCCTGGGCGATTCGGAGCGCGCCATAGAGGTTGCCAGGGAACGGGACCGTCAGCCCGAGAAGGGTCGGAGCGACCCCCTCCACGTGCCCCCAGACGGCGTCCAGCAGCATCTCGTCCGTCAGGCTGGGCGGCTCGGCGAGAGCACGCGCCACCGCATCGAATGAGGCGGCCGAGACGCCGACGTGCTCCGCATAGCGGCTCAGCGCGAACTGGGGCGACACGGTTTCATGAATCAGATCGGCCAGGTCCTCCAGATAGAGCGTGGCGAGATACCGGGCCCGGTCCGTCGCGCCCAGTGTTCCGAAGGCGCCGCTCTGCTCGTCAGCATGGGCAAACCGTGGGCCTTGCGGGAGGAAGCCCCCCTGACAGATCCGAGGCGCCAGCGTCGGATCCTGTCCTTGGAGAAACCAGATCACGGCGTCAATCGAGTTGAGGTAGGCCTGTTCCAACGCCAGCATCTGCTCGGCTTCGCCCGGCAGGTCTCCCGGCATGGCACGGACACGGTCGAACACGCGCGACAGACCGTCGCGGGAGAGCAACGCGAGGACCATCTCGATCCCGACATCGGCCTGCGTCACGTCAGAGCCATGCCGCTTGAGAAAGCCGGTCAAGTAGGCTGTGGAGGGATAGGGCGTGTTGAGCTGGGTCAGCGGCGGGATCAGCAGGAGGAGACGCGGGGCGCTCATGACGCAGTCACCATTACACCCGCCCGCCCCGACTCCGCCAAGACGGAGTCTTTCCCCGTCGCACCCGCCCGCCCCGACCGCGCCGACACGCGGTCTTTCCCCGGTGTTTCCTGACGGAGGCCGACGGCGGTTAACAACTCGTCGCGTTCCTTAGGCGTGAGGTGCCGCCATTTCCCGACCGGCAGATCGCCCAGGCGAATGTGCATGATACGGGTACGGACAAGCGTGACGACTCGGTATCCGTGCGCCGAGCACATGCGGCGAATCTGGCGGTTGCGCCCTTCCGTCAGCGTGATCCGGAACGTGGTCGCCTCCACCTTCTTCGTCCGGCACGGTCGGGTCTTCTCTCTTAGCACCAGGACCCCCTTCTCCAGGTGTTTCAGAAAGGACAGCGGGTACGGACGATCCACGGTGACCACGTATTCCCGCTCGTGTCCGAACTCCGCCCGTAGGATGCGGTTGACGATGTCGCCGTCGTTGGTGAGCAGGATCAAGCCCGAGGAGTCCTTGTCTAGGCGACCAATGGGGAAGATGCGCTCGGGATAGCCGACGGCGTGCACGATGTTCCCGGCCACGTGGGATTCCGTGGTGCAGGTCACGCCGACCGGCTTGTGGTACGCCAGGTACGCCAGCGGAGGCCGGCGGGACACCGCATGTCCGTCCACGGTCACCACGTCCGCATCAGTTACCTGATCGCCCAAGATCGCCACACGCCCGTTGATCCGGACGCGCCCTTCTTCGATCATCCGATCCGCAGCACGACGGGAGCAGCACCCTTGTTCGGTGAAGAACTTGTTGATGCGGACCGTGCTCATGTGCAGACGACCCGTGCCAGGAAGCCATCTCCAGAAGAGAGCATAGGCTCAGCAGTGTAAGCCGAACGGGAGGAGATTTCAAACCGTGAGGCTAGGTGAAAAGGAGTTCGCTGAACTCGGACATGAACCCGTAGTACAGCGGCGCGAAGTGCGTCAGACCGTCGGGGCTCGTCTCCTTTAACCTCTTGAAAAAGAATACTTGTTGCCGCGGGTCCACCTGCTCGAGCAGCTTGCCGAGGTTGGCAATCGAGTAGCTGCCAGCCGGGACGCTCAGGACGTAGTGGACGAGGCGCTCGACGAACTGCTCGGCGACATACGGACTCGTGATCAAGCCGTCGGGGATTTTGCCCGTCGCCAGCATCTCCTGAAACGGCACCGCCTGGGCTGCGAACGGGACGGTCGCAGGCTGGGAGTTCGACATTGCCACCTCTACATCAACGAAAAAGCAAAACTGCGGCCACTCTACAAAAGGGTCGGACCAGAGTCAAGGACGGTGGGGTCTGTCCAGCGGCGACTTTCTGGATTTCGCTGTGGCAATCCTTCCGATGCTTGTGTAGAATGCCGTCGCTTTGTGCTCATTCAAGGGAGCGCTGTATGACAGTCCGCGTGCCCGCTCAGTGGTTGTTTAGGCTCGTTCTCATCGGCGCCGGGCTGGTGGGTCTGCAGGCGCCGCCAGCTGCCGCGGCGCCCGTCTTCGCCGACAACGTTGTGGTAATCATGGTGGACGGGTTGCGGCCCGACGCGCTCAAGCACGCCAAGGTGCCGACCTTGGATGGGCTGATCAAGCGAGGAGCCTCCACCATGAAGGCGCGGACCGTCGAGCCCAGCCTCACGCTGCCGGCCTTCGCATCGATGATGAGCGGCCTGCCCGTCGACCAGCACGGGGTGGACTGGAACGAGTACGATCCCCCGCGCGGCTTTATCAAGTCCCCGACCCTGTTTGAGATCGCCTCGTTCAACGGCAGCAAGTGGGGCGCGGCGTTCCTCAATAAGGAGAAGCTGCTGCACGTGATCAAACAAGATCGCCGGCTACTGTTGAACGTGTGCAGCAGCAACGAGCCGGGCTGCAACGCCAAGAAGATCACCGGCGACGTGATCGCATCGTACAAGACCGCGACCGAAGGCAAGCCCGCCCTGTTCGTCGTTCAGCTGGCCGACGCCGATACGGCCGGCCACGACCAGGGCTGGATGAGCAAGCCCTATCTGAAGGCGGTGGAGGAAGTCGATCGGGCGATCGGGACCCTGATCAAGGGATTTAAGGACCTGGGACTCTACGACCGGACCACGTTTATCGTCACCACCGACCACGGGGGCCATGCCACGACCCATGGCACCACGATGGCCGAAGACATGACCATCCCCTGGATCGCGGCAGGGCCAGGGATCAAGGCCGGGTATGCGATCAAGCAGCCGGTCTCGCTGATCGACACCGCCGCGACCGTCATGCGCGCGTTCGGCATCACCGACTACTATGTGGAATGGAAGAGCCGACCGATCGAGGAGATCTTCGTGGACAGGGCGGGGGCGACAGCGCCCTCAGGAGCCGAGAAGCCTAGTTGATGATGTACTTGATCGGGTCGGCGGCGGCGCCGTGGACCTCGATTTCGTAATGGAGGTGGGGACCGGTCGAGAGGCCCGAGTTCCCGACCTCTCCGATGATGTCTCCCCGCTTCACGGTCTGGCCCGTCCTCACCCTCACCTTGGACAGGTGCCCGTAAAGCGTCTTGAAGCCGTAGCCGTGAGACAACACGACCACGTGCCCCAGGCTCTTCTCAGGTCCGGCCGCGATGACGAACCCGGCCGCCGGCGCTTTGACCGGCGTGCTCATCGGCGCGGAAATATCCAACCCGCTGTGCATCGTGTCTTCTCCCGTAAAAGGAGACACGCGGCGCCCGAACCCTGAAGAGACCCAGCCACGGACCGGCCAGATCGAAGGCGTGGACGCCCACTGCGCACGCCGCTGACCGACGATTCCGGTCAGTTCATGCAGGTACCGCTCTTGGATGACCGCTTCCTCCTTGAGCCACGTCAGCTTCTGCTGCAATGGCACCACGACCTCCGACAGCGATTCGCCCTCGCCTCCCATACCGCCCGCGGAGTGGGGAACCACTCGGGACTCCTCCTTACCGCCCAATCCAAGAGGAGACGGCGGGATTTTGGGCGGGTCCAAGCCCAGCATGACGCGCAGCCGGACATTCACTTCCCGCATGTTGGACAGTTGCTTGCGCAGATCTTCCATTGCCGAGGAGAGGGCGGTGGCCTGATGGCGATGCTGGCTTGCCTCGGACCGCAAGGTCTCGAGTTCCCAGATCTCCCCACTACGGGTGACGTACTGGACGAGGAAGAGAGCTTCCAGGACAACCGCGACCACGGTCGCGAGCAGCAGCACACGGACGGTGCGCCGCCTGATGCTGAACCGGCGCGGACGCGAGGTCGCGCTCGGGAAGACGACGATATGGAATTCCTGGTCCGCCCTCTTACTCAATCTAGGTTGCCTCTCTAGGAAATCCCGCCACTCCTGCAAGATAAGTAGGGGCAAAGGACTACCACAACGACCGGCCCGATGTCAATAAGAGCGGCTCCGCTGTCATGCAAAGCGTGTGGTTGTCAAGCGAAATCGCGTGTCTGGCTAGGCTCAGGTGGATTCGGCCACCCACCGGAGGTAATCGGAAGACCCCACAAGGATTGGGAGGGCGATGATCTCCGGGACGCTATAACTATGGAGCTGCGTGACGACGGTCGCGAGTTCTCGAAACCGCGCGCGCCGAGTTTTCGCCACCAGGAGGAGTTCGTCTTCCTCGGAGAACTTACCCTGCCAGATGAAGAACGATCGTACCTGGGACACAATGTTCACACACGCTGCAAGCCGGTCCTCGACCAGGCGCCTAGCGATGCGTTCCGCTTCCTCGCGCGAGGCCACCGTGATCAGGACCACGAGGGCGTCCTCCCCTTCGACGGCCTTCATCTGTTTTCCCCCCATCGTCTCACCTCGCTTTCACGCCTGTGCAGCCGCATCCCGAGAACCCACGCCTTTGCGTACTGCGTCGGTTGACAGCACGAAGAGGCTGCGCTTACTATCCTTCTGCAAGAGGAGGGTCCGCGCCATGGGTTTCACCATCACGGTCCAGGAGTTGAAAGAAAAACTCGATCGGGGAGAAAAGTTCGTCCTGATCGATGTCCGGGAACCTTGGGAATACAACATCTGCAAAATCCCGGGCGCTCAGCTCATTCCGCTCGGCACGCTGGCTACCGAGTACAAGAAGCTCGATCCGAGCGCCGAAATCGTCCTGCACTGCCACATGGGAATGCGCAGCATGGACGCGACCCAATTCCTCCAGCAGCAAGGGTTCAAGAACGTGAAGAACCTCACCGGCGGTATCAACGCCTGGTCCCTGCAAATCGACCCGTCCGTGCCGAGATATTAGAAGATAGCCATCACGCCGACTTGACTGTTTTCCTGTAATACTCCACGGTCCTCTCGAGGCCGTCCTTCAGCGAGACTCTCGGCTCCCAATCCAACTCCTGGGTGAGCCGGGATGCGTCCAGCGCGATCCTCATCTGCTCGCCTCGCTTTTCCGGCCCGTGGATCTCGTGGACGGAGGGATTGATCAGGCCCGCCAGCATCGCGAACAGCTCGTTGATGGTCGTTTCCTTCCCCGTCCCCACGTTGTAGATCCCGTGGGCGGCCTTGTTCATGGCGGCCATGTTGGCCTCGACCACGTCGTCCACGTAAATGAAATCGCGCGTCTGCCGGCCGTTGCCGTTGATGATCGGCTGCTCGCCGAGCAGCATCTTCTGCGCGAAGATGCCCACGACCCCCGCCTCGCCGTGTGGGTCCTGGCGAGGCCCGTAGACGTTGCCGTACCTCAGGCTCGCGTACTCCAGACCGTCGGCGTCGCGGAAGTACCGCAGGTATTCGTCCCCCATCGCCTTGCTGATGCCGTAGGGGGAGGCCGGACGAGTCGGGTGGGACTCCGACACCGGCAACGACTCCGGCTCCCCGTACACTGCCCCGCCGGAGGAGGCGAAGATCATCTTGCGCACGCCGTACTTGATCGCCTGCCGCAGGACGTTGAGCATTCCCAAAATGTTGACGTCGGCGTCGAACCTCGGGTCCAGCACGGACCGACGCACGTCCATCTGCGCCGCGTGGTGCGACACGACTGCTGGACGTTCCCGGCGGAAGACCCGCTCCAGCCACCACCCTCGAATGTCGCACCGGTAGAACCTGGCGGCGCGGTTGACATGCCGCCGCTTGCCCGTGGACAGGTTGTCGACGACCACAACTTCATAGCCCTCTTGGACGAGCCGGTCCACGACGTGCGACCCGATGAAGCCAGCCCCGCCCGTGATCAGAACCTTCATCTTCACGAAACCACACCTCCTGACCCGGCGGCCGACCGGTACCACCGGACGAAGGCGGGGATGCCCTCCTTGATCGTCGTGCGCGGGGCGTAGCCCAGGAGGCTGATGGCCTTCCCGATGTCGGCGAAGGTGACCGGCACGTCGCCCGCCTGCAGGGGCCGCCACTCGATGCGGGCCGGCTTGCCAACGGCTTCTTCGATTAGCCGGATGACCTCCTGCAGCTCAACAACGTGGGAGACGCCCAGGTTCACCACTTCGAACGCGTGCGGGCGGTCCAGCGCGGCCAGGATCCCTGCGACTGCGTCGTCCACATAGGTGAAGTCCCGGCGCGCCGACCCGTCTCCGAAGACCGGCACAGGGCTGCCTTCCTCCACGAGTCGGACGAAATGATGGATCGCCATCTCTGGCCGCTGCCGCGGACCATAGACCGTGAACAGACGTACGCAGGTGATCGGGATCCCGTACAGGGCGGCATAGGTCCGGCACAGGTGCTCCCCCGCAAGCTTGGTGGCGGCGTACGGCGAGATGGGCTTCAGCTCGCTTTCCGACTCGCGGAACGGAATCCGTTCGCAGGCCCCATAGACCGACGACGACGACGCGAAGATGAAGTTCTGGATCCCCTTGTCCTTGCAGACTTCCAGAAGTTGCAGGGTCCCGCGGACATTGACCTCTTCGTAGAGCAATGGCATGTGCAGGGACGGGCGCACACCCGCGCGGGCAGCCGCATGGAAGACTCGGCTGATCGGGCGACTGGCAAACACCCGCGCCAGGGCCCCGGGGTCCCGGATGTCCCCTTCGATGAGGGTGAACCGGTCGGAGCGGCGCGCCTCGGACAGGTTCCGGCGCTTGACCGCCGGATCGTAGTAATCATCAAAGTTGTCCAGGCACACCACGGCGTGGCCACGGGCTAACAACGCATCAACAGCGTGCGACCCGATGAATCCGGCGCCGCCCGTGACCAACACCGCCCCGTCGCCGTCCTTCACGTGTGTAGCCCGTCCCTTCCCGCAATCGTTGCGCGCATCCAGCGATCAGACGCCAGGCCGTAGCCAGACCACGTACTCGACGTTTCCCTTCTGACCGGCGATCGGCGAGCGCACCTCGCCCTTCCATTTCCACTGCTGCGCTTCCACAGCCGTGCGGACCTTCCGGACGGCCTCCTGCCGCAGACTCTCATCACGGACGATGCCGCCCTTTCCGACCTTGCCCTTGCCGAGTTCGAACTGTGGTTTGACCAAGGCCACCACCTGGCCCTCTTCTTTGAGACACCGACGCACGGCCGGGAGGATGAGCGCGAGCGAGATGAAGGAAACGTCAATGGTGGCCAGGTCAATGGGCTCAGGCACCCGTGAGCGGTCCAGGTAGCGCGCGTTGCACCGTTCGACCACGACCACCCGGGGGTCTTGCCGGAGGCGCCAGGCCAGTTGGCCGTAGCCGACATCCACCGCATAGACGCGCGCGGCGCCGCGCTGCAAGAGACAGTCCGTGAACCCACCCGTCGAGGCGCCGACATCCAAGGCGACCAGGCCCTCCGGATTGATGCCGAACGCGTCCAGGCCCGCTGCCAGCTTGAGCCCGCCACGCCCCACGTACGGGTGCTCCGGCTCGGTGATCTCGATCGGGGCGCCAGCAGGAATGGGTTGGGAGGCCCGGCTGGCAACTCGGCCGGCCACGGTGACGACGCCGGCCAGGATGAGACTCTGGGCTCGCGCTCGGCTCTCCACGAGCCTGCGGCGGACCATGGCCAGATCCAACCGCTCCGCCACGACGGAGTCTTTTCCCGGGTCAGTCTTCGACGCCGCTGTTGTCCTGGCCAGCTTCAGAGAACTCCTCAAGGTCAAACGTTCGGGTACGCTTCTTGCCGTCCTTATCCTTGACGAGGACCTCCACCTTGCGCTCGGCTTCCTCAAGCATTTTGAGACAGACCTTGGAGAGCTTGATGCCCTCCTCGAAGATCCGCATGGAGTCTTCAAGCGGCAATTCGCCGCGCTCCAGTTCGGCGACGATCGCTTCCAACCGGGCCAGCGCTTCTTCGAATTTGACCGTGGCCACTCTTCCGCTCCTTCAACCGCGCATTATACGCCGCCGGGCTTCCGAATCAACTCGTTGGCGGTCTTCTGGACCTCGCACAACAGCTCGCCGGCGGCCAGCCGTACATGCACGACCTCGCCGGGCGCGACGGCGGAGGCTGCCCGCAAGACGGTCAGCTCCGGCCACCGCCGCGTGATGCTGTACCCACGTCCCAGGATCGCGAGGGGGCTCAAGGCATGGAGCGTCCCGATGGATTCTTCTAAGGAGCGCCGCCACAATTCAAGCGCCACCGTCATCCGCTGCTGGAGCCTCATCCGCAGGTGAGGCAACAGGGTCAAGCCCCGCTGGATCAGCTGGAGGGGGCTCCGCAGCAGTACGTCCTGCCGGAGGGCCTCGACCGCCGACCGCAAGTCTTTCAGGCGGTTCACCTGAGTCAGGCGCAGTCGCATTTCCAGCTCGTCTCGGCGCTGCATGGCGCGCGCCACGAGCGCGGTCGGATCGAGGAGGCCGCGTCGCTCGGCTTCCACACGCGCGTACAGATCCCGGAGGACGGTCCGGACGGCATGCACGGAGCGGTCCCCATAGCCGACGACCCGCTCGAGGAGGTCGGCCCGGTCTCGCACCACCAGTTCGGCGGCCGCCGACGGCGTGGGGGCTCGCATGTCGGCGACGAAGTCGGCGATCGTAAAATCGATCTCGTGCCCCACGGCCGATACGACGGGAACGCGCGACGCCGCGACGGCCCGGGCGACGATCTCCTCGTTGAACGGCCAGAGGTCCTCGAGCGATCCGCCGCCGCGCCCCACGATCAGGACGTCAAAGCCGCCCATCTCGTTAAGCTCCTCGATGGCGCGGGCGATCTCGCCGGCCGCGCTCTCGCCCTGCACCGCGACGGGATCGAGCACGATGGTGATGCCGGGGTCGCGCTTATGGGCGACCTGCACGATGTCCCGGATCGCCGCGCCCGTGGGTGAGGTGACCACTCCGATCCGGCGCGGAAGGAACGGCAACGGTCGCTTGCGTGCCTGGTCGAACAGACCCTCCGCCGCCAGCCGTGCTTTGAGCTGCTCGAAGGCAAGCTGGAGCGCTCCAACGCCCTTCGGCTCGGCATACTCCACGATGACCTGATAGTCGCCCCTAGGTTCGTAGACCGTCAGCCGGCCCCGACAGACGAGCTGCAACCCGTCCTGCAAGGCGAACCGCTGGGAGCGTCCGACGGACCGGAACAGGACCGCGCGAATCTGACTGGAGGCGTCTTTCAGCGTGAAGTAGGCGTGTCCGGAGGTCGGGATGCGGAGATTGGAGACCTCCCCTTCCACCCAGACGTCAGAGAAGGCGGACTCGATGTGGACTCGCAGGAGGGCCGTGAGGGCAGAGACGGTGTAGAGCGTTCGCGGAGGAGGCCCGCCGGTCATGCGATCAATCCATTATCCGCAAGCGTTCGATCGAGAGGGCCTTGCCTACCGTCGTGTCCACGTCGAGCAGCACCGCCGAAAAGACGCACGGGCCCGGGGCCACTTCGAAGCGGCGCGGCATCTGGGAGAGGAACTTCTCGATGGCGATCTCCTTCTTGATCCCGATCACGGACTCGGTCGGCCCGACCATGCCGACGTCGGTGAGGTAGGCCGTGCCCTTGGGCAGGATCCGCTCGTCGGCCGTCTGAACGTGCGTGTGGGTCCCGAACACCCCGCTGACCTCACCGTCCAGGTACCAGCCCATCGCCATCTTCTCGGAGGTCGCCTCTGCGTGCATGTCCACGATCACGGTCCGCGCCTCCTGCTTGACCGCCTCGACCTCGTGCCGGACGACCCGGAACGGGCAGTCCACCGTCGGCATGGACACCCGCCCCATCACCTGCACCACGCCGACCTTCTCGCCTGCGGTGGTCGTCACCACGACGCTGCCGAATCCCGGCACCCCCTTGGGATAGTTGGCGGGGCGCAACAGCCGTGGCTCGTCTTTGATGTAGTCGATGATCTCCTTCTTGTCCCAGATGTGATTGCCGCTCGTGAGCACGTGCACACCCGCCGCAAACAACTCCCGCGCCACGTCCGGCGTGACGCCGAATCCCCCGGCGGCGTTTTCCGCGTTGGCGATGACGCAGTCCACCCCACGTTCACGGACGAGCCGCGGCACCTGCCGGGCCACGGTCTTGCGCCCCGGCTCGCCTATGACGTCGCCGATGAAGAGAATTTTCATTTACTTGGCTATGTCCGTATAACGGCTTTCACGGATGACCGTGACCTTGATCTGGCCGGGATACGTCAGCTCCTGCTCGATCTTGCGGGCCAGGTCGCGGGACAGGACGGCGCATTCTACGTCCGTGATCGCATCTTGCTTCACGATCACCCGGATCTCCCGGCCGGCTTGGATGGCGTAGGCCTTGTCCACGCCCTTGTAGTCCACGGCCAGCTTCTCCAGCTTCTCGAGGCGCTTGATGTAGGCCTCGACAGTCTCCCGCCGCGCCCCCGGCCGCGCCGCCGACAGCGATTCCGCCGCCGCCACGAGCACCGTTTCGGGACAGATCGGCTCGACCTGCTCGTGGTGCGCAGCGATGGCGTTGACCACCCGGGGCTCTTCCCCGTACTTCTTGGCGAAGTCCGCGCCGATGATGGCGTGCGGGCCTTCCTCCTCCTGGCTCAGCGCCTTGCCCATGTCGTGCATCAGCGCGCCGCGCCGCGAGAGCCTGACATCCAGCTCCAGCTCCGAGGCCATGATCCCGCAGATGTAGGCCGCCTCCCGCGCGTGGTAGAGGTTGTTCTGCCCGTAGCTCGTCCGGAACTTGAGCTTGCCCAGGAGCTTCACGATCTCCGGATGGATGTTGGTGATCCCCAGCTCGAAGAGCACCTTCTCGGCCTCCTCAAGCATCATCTTGTCGAGGTCTTTCTTGACCTTCTCGACCACCTCTTCTATGCGGGTCGGGTGGATGCGTCCGTCCGCCATCAGCCGCTCTAGCGACACCTTCGCGATCTCCCGGCGCAGCGGATCGAAGCCTGAGATCAGGACCGCCTCGGGCGTTTCATCCACGACCAGATCGATGCCCGTCGCGGCCTCCAGTGCTCGGATGTTCCGGCCCTCCCGGCCGATGATCCGTCCCTTCATCCCGTCGCTCGGGAGCGGCACCACCGAGATCGTCGCCTCCGCCACGTAGTCCCGCGTGATGCGCTGGATGGACCGGGTAATGATCTCCTTGGCTTCCCGATCGGCAATCTCCTTGGTCTCGTCCTGGATCCGCTTGATCATCTTGGCGGCCTCGAACTTGGCCCCACTCTCCACCTGCTGCAAGAGCGACGCCTTGGCCTCGTCGGCCGTCATGCCCGAGGCGTATTCGAGCGCCTTGGTGTGGTCCTGGATCAGGCGGGCCACGTCGGCCTCTTTTTCCTCCAACGCCTTCTCCCGGACTGCCACCGTCTTCTCTCTTTTCTGGAACTCTGCCTCGCGCCGGTCGAAATTGGACATCCGGCGGTCCAGGGACTCCTCTTTCTGGACCAACCGTTTCTCCAATGCGAGGATCTCGTTGCGCTGAGCCTGCATCTCCTTGTCGAGCTCGGCCCTCGCCTGGACGATCATGTCCTTGGCTTCGAGCTGAGCTTCGCGCGCCCGCGTGGAGGCCTCTTTCTCTGCCGCCCGGACGACCTGGGCCGAGCGATCCTCCGCCTCACGGAGGCGTGAGGCGACTACCTTGCCCCGAATGAGCCAGAGCATGCCGGCGCCCAGGGCCGCTCCGGTGACCACCGCAACAATCACAACGGCCAATTCTGAAATGGTGTCCACCTCCCTTCACGCCGGAACGATGACAGCTCCACGCCCCGCCGGACAGAGCCATCGCCTACGGCATTCGTGTCGTGGGAGCGGAAATGGAAGGGTGTCGGCGGAAGGAGGACGGAAAGGCGATTACAGAAGCGAGCTAATTGCCCGGCAGGTCGCAACCGGCAGAGAGGAAGGGTTGTCAGGGAGATGCGTCAGCCCTTGCATGTACATGAGCGTCTGTGTCGCACATTCCTCGTTCCGAGACCAAATACCCCGTTCCCCTCGGGCTTTCCAGAGCCAAACAGTATTCTTCATGCTTCAGGCTCGAGCCCTGTCCGCATCCTGTCGTGTCGACTGCACCGGTCAGATCTTACGAAAACTGCTCGTCCTCTTGAATCGTCTTGTTCGGCCTTGCCACAAGCCCTACAACTTGTAGGGCATTCCACCGACGGGAGCATTCCGTTCCCGTCCGAGCGCCAGTGTAGCAAACCGCCTACAGGCTTGCAAGAAAAAAAGCCCTACCTGGCGCCGCCGAGCGTCTCTTCAATCGAACTGATGAGACTGTCAGCCAACTGCTCCACCTTCTCGTGCTGAAACTTGCGCGCCTGATGGAGTTGGTGCGCCAGGTTCAGGGCCGCCAGGATGGCGACCTTGGCGGGTGTGGCCACTTTCATCCCCCCGGCCAGGGTCCGCATCTGCTCGTCGACTTCCCTGGCCAGCTCGTTGACGTACGCCTGGTCGGCGTCCCCCCGGATCGCGTACCGCTGGCCGTAGATCTCGACCTCAAATCTCTGGCTCACCGTCGTCCTCCGTTCATGAGCGTCAGCTCTTGCTTGTCTGCCGGTCGTCTTCCCGATGCTCGATGAGCGCCAGCTCGCCCAGAATCTTCCGCAGTCGGCCCCGGAGCCACTCCCGCTCCTTCTCCCACCGGCGGGAGTCGGCCACGTGGCGCGCCAGCTTGGCGTCCGCCTCGCGGAGGCGGGATTCTAGCTGCACTGCCCGTCGCTTCAGCCCGGTGGTATGCTTGATGAGCTCCTTGACCTTCGCCTCAAGGGAGGCCATCTTATCCACGTCCGTCAGCACCCCTTCTCAAAAAACGACGCCGCGCACTCGAGCCCACTCACCCGCTTGTATTCCCGGTAGCTCCGCAGGACCCGCTTCACGTAGAGCCGGGTCTCCGTATAGGGGATCGACTCGATGAACTCATCCGGATCGCCACCGCCAAATTGCTGCGCCCATTTGGCCACGACATCGGGGCCGGCATTGTACGCCGCGATCGTATAGATCGGATTATGGTTGAATTTCTCCGCCAAATGTCCCAGGTACCGGCTTCCGAGCTTGATGTTGTAGGTGGCGTCGAACAAACGTTCCCGGTTGAACGCCTCGCCGCCCAGTCGGTTTGCGACCATCTCCCCGGTCTGGAGCGTCACCTGCATCAGTCCCAGCGCGCCAGCCGGCGACACCGCTGCCGGATTGTACGTGCTCTCTTCCCGGATGATCGCGGCCACGAGGTGCGGGTCCACGCCGTGATCCGCCACCGTCTGGATCACCGGCAAGAGTCCCTGCGGGTAGGCCAATTCCCAGAACGCGGGGGACACGCCGGTCACGCCGCGGTCAATCACATCAGGGAAGAACAGTTGGACCAATTTCAGGGCGCGATGGTACTCCCCGACCTCTTTGAAGAGGCCAGCCAGCCACAGAATAGCCCCCCGGTCTCCGCCGATCCGGCCGGGCAGCACGCCCAGCTCTTCACCCGCCTCGCGCAGCAGGCCCACCATGCGAAGTTCCACGGCGCGCTGGTAGTGCACGTCGTTCGTGACGGTCTTGTCCTGAGGATCCAACCCGGGGAACGAGTTGCCGCCTCCGTCGCCTCCGACGGCATTGGGCATCGCGGCCACGCCCGCACGTATTCGTGCTGTGTGGCAGTAATAGGTCAACGGGCCCTCCTTGCACAGCGCCTCGAACAGCGCGGCCGCCTTCTGTGGCTCGCCGGCCTTCTCCAGACTCCGCCCTTTCCAATAAAGCGCCGCCAAGCGGACGGGACCGTCCGGTTGGAGCCGAACGGCCTGATCAAAGGAGTGCATGGCTTCCTCATAGCGCCCGTTCTTGTAGAGCAGCCACCCGGCGCGCCAATGTCCTTCCGCGGCCAGGCTCTCCGGCATCTCCCTTCGCCCGACTTGCTGATAGGTCTGGATCGCCTGATCCAGCCGTCCGCGATCCACATGTTGGGCGGCCAGCATCAACAAGAACTTCGCCTTCGCCTCGCCTGAGAGATGTCCGGCTTCGACCTCGCGCGCGAGGGCCAGGAATGGCTCATCCAGCCCCAGCCGCAGGAAGATCCTGGCCAGCCAGTTGATGGCCTCCTGAGCGAACCCGTTCGTCCCGCTTTTCACCAATTGCTCGAAGCTGCCGCGGGCGTCGTCATAGCGTTTGAGTCGCACCTGCGCGATCCCAAGCGTCAACCTGGCCCGTTCCCGGTGCGTCCCGCCGGGCGTCCCCTTGAGCACCTCTTCGCAGGCCTTCACCGCCTTGGGATACTGCCCGGCGTCGAACAGCGTCTTGGCGCGCACCCAGCGCTCTTCCGCCGTCAATTCGGGAATTGCGACGTCTTCGCTCCGCAGCCGCTCCAGTCGCGCCGCAGCGTCGTCGGCTTGAGGGGAAGCCGCATACTGGGTCCAAATGCGCCGGTAGGTCGCGACCGCGCTGGCAGTGTCCCCAGCCTTCTGCATGCACTCGCCGTGGCGCAAGAGCACGACAGGCGCCAAGGCATGGCTACTGTACCCCGACAGAAACTGAGCCTGCCGCTCCCGCGCGCGCCGGCAGTCGTCGGCCAGGAACCACGCCTCGGTTGCCCGCGCCAGGGCCGTGGACCTGAGGAGACTGTCCGGGTAGCTCTCGACCAGCAAGTCAAAGGCCGTCGCGGCTCCGTTGTAGTCGCCGCTCTTCATCCCGGCCTCACCGAGGTAGAAGTATGCGTAATCGCCTAACGCAGGCAGATGCAACGGCGCGGCCACAAGGTAGGGAATCGCTTGCCGATCGCCTTGTTCCTGGTACCACTTCCCCAACAGCAGTTCGGCGCGACCGGCCCACGGTGTGCCCGAAAATTGATCGATGAGCCCCTGCAGGAGACGAGTCGCTGTATCCTGGTCCTGCTGACTCAACGCTTGGACGGCCTGGGCCAGACAGGTAACAGGCTCCGCACACTGAGCGCTGCCCGGCAGGTCAGCAGAAACGGCTGTGCCGAGGACGAGGACAACGCCGGCGGCAGCAGGCAGTGCGCCCAGCCGAAAGACACGAGACAGAAATGTAAAGGAGGACATGAGGGTTGTCACAGAACGTGCAATCATGACGCGGATTATACCACACGGCGTTACGACTTCCGAGGAGTCTGTGAGAAGAACCGTCCCCAAGATTCCTGGCTTGCCGCCTATCCGGATGCTGTGTTAGGCTCTCTCCGCAATGTCCCTGATAGACCTCATCGCCTTGAGCGCAGACGAAGTAGCCGCGCTGGTGCGCGACTGGGGCTGGCCCCGCTACCGAGCCCGGCAGACCCTCCGCTGGCTCTACCAGGCCCGCATCACGGACATCGGCGCCATGACGGACCTCTCCCACTCCGACCGGACGCGGCTGGCCGCGGAGGCGCGCATCGGGTCGCTCACCCCGTCCGAAGTCTTGACGTCGGAAGACGGCACGCGGAAATTCATCTTTCCCCTGGAGGATGGAAAGCGCATCGAAAGCGTGCTCATCCCCGATACCTCCTCCCGTTCGCATGATCGCCTGACCCTGTGTCTCTCCACCCAGGTAGGCTGTTCGCTGGACTGTACGTTTTGTTTGACCGGGCAGATGGGGCTGCAGCGCAATCTCAGTGCCCATGAGATCGTGGGGCAGGTCCTGGCTGTGCAAAGAGTACTGGATAGTGAACATCACCTCACGAACCTCGTATTAATGGGCATGGGCGAGCCGCTGGCCAACGCCGCGGCGGTGGCGGAAGCCATCCATCGCCTCACCAACCAGACGTGGGGCGTCGGCTTCTCGCCACGCCGGATCACGCTGTCGACGGCCGGGCTGAGCTCACGGCTCAAGCAGGTGGCGCGCATGGGCGTCAACCTGGCGGTGTCGCTGAACGCCACGACCAACGAACAGCGGAACCGTCTCATGCCGGCGGTCAACAAGGCGTACCCGTTGGAGACCCTGCTGGCGGCCTGCCGGACCTTTCCCTTGAAACCACGCCGCCGCCTGACGTTCGAGTACGTGCTGTTGGCCGGCGCGAACGACACGGAGCAGGACGCCGCCCGGCTCGTCAAGCTGATGCGCGGCCTCCGCTGCAAGATCAACCTGATCCCGTTCAACGAATTTCCGGGCAACCCACACCGACGGCCCTCCGATGAACGCGTGCTGCGCTTCCAGGCGATCTTGACCCGGCATGGGCTGGAGGCCTACATCCGCAAGAGCAAAGGACGGGACATCCTGGGCGCCTGCGGCCAGCTCGGAACGTTGCCTGATGCGTCGGTCCTCGTGCGCCCACCCGGCACACAGAGTCCGTCCCCCATCCCGATCCATTCGCACGCGTAGAGAATTAGGGAGCAGACCGTGACCGCTCTCCAGCGAATCCTGTGCGGTGTGACCGTTGCCTCTCTGCTGGCCCTCATCCCTGCCGGGCAGCAGGCGATAGCCGGCCGTCTCACGGTCCAGGAATTCACCCTGGCCAACGGCCTCAAGGTGCTGCTCGTGGAAGAACACAAGGCCCCCGTCGTCACGGTCCAGATCTGGTACAAGGTCGGCTCCCGTAACGAAGTCATGGGACGGGCCGGCCTCTCCCACATGCTGGAACACATGATGTTCAAGGGCACCCCCAAGTACGGGAAGGGCGAATTCTCCAAGATCATCGAAAAGAACGGGGGCAATGACAACGCATTCACCAGCCAGGACTACACGGCCTATTTCGAAAACCTGGCCGCGGACAAGCTGGAGCTCACTCTCGAAATGGAGGCGGACCGGATGAAGGGGCTCCTCCTCGACGAAAAGGAGTTTCAGTTGGAGCGTGAGGTCGTCAAGGAAGAGCGCCGCCTGCGAGTCGAGGATGTCCCAACGGCGTATCTCGTCGAACAGATGGACGCCCAGGCCTTCATGGTTCATCCCTACCACTGGCCCGTCATCGGATGGTTCAACGACCTGGACGCGATGACCCGCGAAGACCTCAAGGTCTACTACGACAAATACTATGTCCCGAACAACGCAACCCTCGTGATCGTGGGCGCCGTCAAGGCCGAGACCGCCTTGCCCTTGATCGAGAAGTATTTCGAAGGCGTTCCCAAAGGCTCCCTGCCCCAGCCGCCGTCGATCGTCGAGCCGGAGCAAAAGGGCGAACGGCGGATCGTGGTGAAGCGCGAGGCGCAACTCCCCTTCATCTACTTCGGCTACAAGGTGCCCAACTTCAAGAGCCCGGACGTGCATGCCTTGGCTGTGCTGGAGAACATCCTCTCGACCGGCAAGAGCGCGCGCCTCTACGACGCGCTCGTGTACCGGAAAAAGCTGGCCTTGCAGGTGGGGGCCGGCTACAACGAATTGGCGGCGGACCCCGAGCTCTTCACCTTCTACGCGATGGTCAAGCCCGGCGTGAAGATCGCCGACGTGGAAAAGGCCGTGCTGGCGGAGATCGAACGGCTCAAGAAGGAGCCGCCGACGGAGAAGGAACTCCAGAAAGCCAAAAACCAGGTGGAGGCTCACTACCTCTTCGAGCAGGACTCCGTCTTCCGACAGGCCATGCTGCTGGGCACGGCCGAGACCGTCGGCGCAGGCTGGCAGTACATCGCCGACTATGTGAAGAGGCTCAGAGGAGTCACCAAAGAGGACGTCCAGCGGGTCGCCCGCCACTACCTGAATGAGGACACCCGCACCGTCGGCATCCTCATTCCCCTGCCGCCCAAATCCAAAGGAGCCCCGGCGTCGGGAGGTGCCCGATGATTCGCGCCACGTTCCTCATCGCAGCGCTCGCAGTCGGGAGCGTCCTGCCCGGTGCGGCCCACGCCGTCGGGATCAAACCGACTCGCGTGGTCACGGAGAATGGCATGACCGTGCTCATCGCGGACCGGCCCTCTCTCCCCATCGTTACCGTGAACGTGCTCATCAAAGCCGGCTCGGTCTATGATCCGGACGCCAAGGCCGGCTTGTCCTACATGGTGGCCAGCACGCTCGACGAAGGCACCACAACCCGCAGCGCGGTTCAAATCGCCGAGCAGATCGAGTTCATCGGAGGCGAGCTGTCGACCGAGGGCGGAGAAGACTCTGCGTCCGCGAAACTCCGGGTGCTGAAGAAGGACGCGGACCTCGGATTCACGCTTCTGGCCGACATCCTGATGAATCCCAAGTTCGACGCCAAGGAGGTCGCACGCGTTCGCGACGAGCTGGTGGGCTTCCTCCGGTCGGAGCAGGACGAACCGGGCACCATCGCCAGCAAAGCCTTCAACGAGATCGTGTTCAAGGGCCATCCCTACCGGCGGCCGGCCAACGGTGAGGAAAAGACCGTGACCAAGCTCGTCAGGCAGGACCTGCTCGCGTTCCACGACCGGTTCTACCGCCCGAACCGCGCCATCATGGCCATCGTCGGCGACCTCCGGGAGGCCGAGGCCATCGCTCTGGTCAAGAAGCACTTCGGCAAATGGGCGCCGAAAGAGCTTACGCTCCCGGCCTTCCCCGCCCCGGCACCGTTGCCGAAGCCCATGCTCAAGCTGATCGACAAGGACCTCACGCAAGCGACCATCGTCCTGGGGCACGTCGGGATTGACCGGCGGAACCCGGATTTCTACGCCGTGGCGGTGATGAACTACATCCTCGGCGGCGGCGGGTTCTCCTCGCGACTCGTGAACCGGATCCGCGACGAGCAGGGCCTGGCCTACGACGTGGACAGCGTCTTCGAAGCGAATGTCATGCCGGGTCCTTTCGCCGTGCATGTGCAGACCCGGAATGCGGCGGCGAACCAGGCGCTTGCGAGCGTGTTCCAGGAACTCAAGCGCATCCGGACCGACCCGGTCCGCGACCAAGAGCTGGCGGACGCCAAAGCCTACCTGATCGGGAGTTTCCCGCTGCGCATGGACACCAACGCGAAACTGGCCTCGCTGCTGAACCTCGTGGAACTGCACAGCCTCGGCCTGAGTTATTTCGACGATTATCCCAAGGCGATCGCGGCGGTGACGAACGAGGACGTGTTGCGGGTGGCCCGGAAATATCTCAACCCCGACCGCTACGCCCTGGTCGTCGTCGCCAAATTGGCCGAAGCCAAGATTGACACCAATGTCGTCTCCAACGCGAAGTGACGGCGGCACGGAGGCCCTTGACCGTCTCAGGACGATCATGGGCGACATGGGCTCTGTGCTCGTCGCGTTCTCCGGCGGCATCGACAGCACGCTCGTCCTGAAAGTGGCGCACGACGTGCTGGACGCGCGAGCCGTCGCAGTGACGGCGGTGTCGCCCACGTTCCCCGCGATTGAACTCGCCCTGTCCCAAACAATCTGCAAGGAAATCGACGCCCGCCAGATCATCCACGAGACTGATCAGCTCCGTGACCCTGCGTTTGTCATGAACACCACCAGCAGGTGCTACCGGTGCAAGACGGACCTCTACTCGGCGCTGGTGCCCCTGGCCGCGCGGCTGGGGCTTGCCTATGTCGTGAACGGGGTGCAATGCGATGACCTGGGCGACGATCGCCCCGGCCTCCAGGCCGCGCGCGAGTCCAGCGTGCGGAGTCCCTTGGTGGAGGCCGCCATGGGCAAGGCAGCGGTCCGGAAGGCGGCGCGATTGCTGGGGCTGTCGAACTGGGACAAGCCTGCGGCCGCATGTCTCGCCTCGCGCATCGCCCGCGGGGAGACGATCACCGTGGAGCGGCTCAGACGGATCGAGGCCGCCGAGGAGTTCCTGCTACGCGAGGGCTTCCGTCAGGTTCGTGTGCGGGATCACGGCGGGAATGCACGGGTCGAGGTGGGGCAGGATGAACTCGTGCGGCTCTTCGAACCGATGATGCAAGACTTCATTACCAGTCGGCTCGCCGCACTGGGGTTCGCCACTGTGACGTTGGATCCTGCCGGCTACCGCCAAGGAAGCGCGAACAAGCCTCTCGTTCCGTAAGCAAGGGGACAACCCCTCAGGACTGTGGGTTGGTTTGCAGCAGCTCCCGCACTTTTCTGACAAAGGCCTCGATGGGGAAGGGCTTTTGGAGAAAGTTTGCCATGTCAGGATCCCGAAGCTTCTCGCGGACGATCTCAAGCGGGTAACCGGAGATGTAGAGCACTTTCATGTGCGGGCGCGAGGATGTCACCATGGAGGCCAATTCGCGCCCGTTAATCCCGGGCATCATGACATCCGCGACCATCAAGTGGATGGGGCCTTCATGCCGTCTGGCCATCAGGAGAGCCTCGCTGTTGACACGGGCCTCCAAGACGGTGTACCCCTGCTGCTCGAGACTCTCACGAAGCAGAGCCCGGACCGACTCATCGTCGTCCACGAGCAGAATGGTCTCCATACCCGGGTCGGCCTTTCGCGTGGTGCCACTCATAGGAGTCAATCTTACCGCCACGCGGGTTCCTGTGGAAGAGGTTATTTTACAGGCCTGGGGTGTGCCTTGTGCACTCCGGCAGTCAGAACTAGAATGAATGCCGCCTGAGGTCGCATGCTGTGAACCTTGAGCCCGCCAATGAAGACGGACGCCGCAAGAGGAGGAGACTATGCCAATCTACGTGAGCCTGGTGAAGTTCACGCGGGAAGGGATCATGACGATGAAGGAACAGGGCATCGACCGGTCCGAGAAGGTGAAGAAGAACATTGAGGAGCTGGGCGGGAAACTAATCGCCGCCTATTATTGTCTCGGGGAATACGATGTGGTGGCCATCCTACAGTTCCCGGACAACAAGACAGCCATGAAGGCGGCGGTCAAGAACGCCTCGCTCGGACACATCTCGATCACAACGATGCCGGCATTGCCAAGAGATGAATGGGCCACGCTGTTGCGTGAGGTCTGGAAGAAGAAATAGGGCTGGTTAGCTTTTCTCGAAGTCCTTGGCGACCGCGGTGAGGGCCTCGTCGGCCAGTCTCTTATGGTCGGCGTCCGTCAGGCTTCGCTCGAGCACTCTCTCAGCGACGCGCAGGCCCAGTTCGCCGGCGTAGCGGCGCACCTCCTCCAGCGCCGTGCGGCGCTCCTGCTCGATCTCGCGGGCGGCATTCGCCTTAATCCGCTCCGCTTCGGCCGACATCCGGCGCTCGTTCTCTTCCATCATTTGCTGCGCCCGGACCTTGGCCTGGGCAATCATCTCCTCCGCCTCTTTTTGCGCGGACCTCATCTTGGCATCGTACTCGGCCATCCGCCGTTCGGCTTCCGCCCGCTGCCGCTCCGCCGCTTCGATGGTCTCGCGAATTTTCCGCTCCCTGGCATCGAGGTTCTCCAGAATCCACGGAAAGGCATACTTGTAAAGGATGAGGAGCAGGATGCCAAAGGAGACCCACTCCCAGAAAAGCAGCGAGGAGAAGAACTGCGTGTCAAACTGCGGCATGAGGACTTCGTCCTTTTATTTGCGCAGGCCCATGATGATGAAGGCAATCACAATCCCATAGAGTGCGATCGCTTCAACGAGCGCGAACCCGATCCACATATACTTGCCCACTCGGCCCTCCGCTTCCGGCTGGCGGGCCACCGCCTCGATCATCTTCCCGAAGATGTACCCGATTCCCACACCGGCGCCGGCGAACCCGGCGGCCGCCAATCCCATTCCCAACAGTGCGGCCGATGCAGCGTCCATTCAGCGTTCTCCTTTCTCTCCGCGAGAGAGCCTGCTAGTGTGCGCCTTCAGCATGCCCGTGCAGGGTGATGGCATCGCCGAGGTATACACAGGTCAATATCGTAAAAATGTAAGCCTGAATAAAGGCAATCCCGACTTCCAGGCCATTGATGGCGATGGAAAAGGCAAACGGGAGCCAACGGCTCCAGATCACGGTCAGGATAACTGGTATCAGAATGCACATCCCGACAAGGCCCCACGTGCCTGTCGCAGCGATTACCCGACGCCGTCCCACAACCAATACAACCATGAGGATCAGGAGTCCGATTTTGACTGCCAGCGGGGCCGCTATCAAAGGAATTGAGACAACCATCCCAAAAAGGACAGCGAGAATCGTGTGCCCCGCCGTCATGTTGGCGAAGAGCCGGACCGCCAGTGAGAGCGGCCGCGCCAATTGGCTGACGAGTTCGATCGGCACCATGAGGGGAAGCAGCAACACGGGAGTCCCCGCCGGCATCAGGATCCCGAGAAACTTGATGCCGTGTAGCACGAACCCGACAACTATGCTCATGCTATACACGAACAACGCGAATGCTGCCGTGACAACGATCTGGCTGGTCACGGTGTACGAACCTGGGATCAGCCCGAGGATGTTACAGAACAGAATGAACACGAACAGGGTCGCCACAAATGGAAAGAACTTCATACCTTTCTCACCCATCGTGTCCATGATCATATTCCTGATGAACTCCACCAAGATCTCGGCAAGGCTCTGCAGTCTCGTCGGGACGATCCGCTGCTGTCTGGCTGCAATGATCAGTAGGGAGGAGGCCAGGACGATGATGATCCACATCATCACCACGGCTTTGTTTGGAGAAATATCCAGCCCGAACAGCGACAGCGACCCATAGGGGTGCAGTTCAAACGGGTGGAGGGGGTTGCTTTCCATCGCTCAAAGACGTGACGCAGTCCGATACACGTTCAATAGACCCGCCGACATACCCAGGAAGACACCAATGATGATCCCGAACGGACTGGAGCTGAAATACGAGTCGGCCAGGTACCCCAAGCCGCCGCCAACGATCAGGGCGGCCACCAGCTCGACGCCGATCCGTGCGGCGATCGCGAGGCCTTTCCGGAACGCATCGGGCTCATCTGCCATACAAATTGACAGCGCCTGCGGTTTCCAGCGGCGCCCTTATCGCCCGGTGAAAAATCGGGCGCCATCTAAACAGAATCGCTGAGGGAAGTCAAGGTTGCCGGATGCCTTGCTGGGGCCGTAACAGGTGGGTTAAGATGCCGCACACACCGAGGGCTCCTCACAGTGTTTCGAACCTCACGCGAAACCTTCCTGAAGGCTTCCCCGCCCATCCCGCTGGCGACCGTCCTGCCGCTCCCGTCCTGCTCGACATTCGAGCTCTACCAACGCCTGGCTGGGGACGGGCGCTGCCCCGTGCTGCTGGAGAGCGGCCAGGGACCCGGCGGTGTCGCCCCGGGACAGCGGTACTCGATCATCGGCGCTGATCCCGCGCTCCTGTTTCGCGGCACCGGGTCACACGTGGGCTGGTGCGCAAGAGGCGAGGAATGGATCATCCGTGCCGGGGATCCACTGGCGGCGCTTCGGGATCTGCTCACTCGCATGGCCGTCCCCCGCCCTTCCGAGTTCCCTCCATTCTATGGCGGCGCCGTCGGCTATTTCGGCTATGACGTGGCCCGCTGGTTTGAGCGTCTCCCCCATCCTCCGCCCGATGACCTAGGTCTCCCAGATCTGGAGCTCGCCTTCCTCGACCTCGTGGCGGTCGTGGACCATCACCAGAAAGAGTTGTGGCTCATCTTCTGTCCCTTTGGGGAGCGCTTCATCAAGGAGTCGCGTGAGGAACTCTATGAAGAAGGGCAGGCTCGGCTGCTGGCGCTAGAGACCCGGCTGACAAGGTTGCGGCCCGTCTTGCCCGACACGAACCATCAGGTTGTGCCGCACGTGACGCCCGGCATGTCAGAGGCCGACTATACGGATCGGGTGCGACGGTGCCTCGACTACATTGCAGCCGGAGACACCTATCAGGCCAATCTGTCCCATCGATTCGCCGTCGGTTTGGGTGGGCGGTCGCCGCGCTCCATCTACCGCCGCCTGCGTGAGATCAATCCCGCGCCCTTCGCCGCCTTGCTTGAACTGCCGGACGTCACGCTGGTCAGTTGCTCGCCGGAACGGCTCGTGCGGATCAGCGGGATCGAGGCGGAAACCCGGCCGATCGCCGGCACCCGCCCGCGCGGCGCCTCCACGGACGAGGACCGCCTCCTGATCGAAGACCTGCTGATGAGCCCGAAAGAGCGAGCCGAGCACATCATGCTCGTGGACCTGGAACGCAACGACCTGGGGCGCGTGTGTACCTTTGGCAGCGTCCGCGTGGATGAGTTCATGGTCATCGAGCGCTATTCGCACGTGAGCCACATCGTGACCAACATCCGCGGCCGGCTCGCGCCAGGCAAGGACGCGCTGGACGTGCTCCGCGCGGTCTTCCCGGGGGGAACCGTGACGGGCGTGCCCAAGGTCCGCTGCATGGAGATCATCGACGAACTGGAGCCGGTCCGCCGCGGGCCTTACACCGGCTCCATCGGTTATCTCAGCCCGAGCGGTGACCTGGACCTGAATATCATCATCCGGACGTTGGTCATCGCAGGCGAGCGCGCCTACCTCCAGGTGGGCGCCGGCATCGTCGCGGACTCCGACCCGGCGCGTGAGTATCAGGAGACGTTGTACAAAGCTGAAGCGCTGCTGAAGGCCCTGAGAGAATCCTGAGCGATGTGGATTTATCTGAATAACCGGTTCGTGTCGAAGGAGGAGGCGAAGATCTCGGTCTTCGATCACGGCTTCCTGTACGGCGACGGCGTCTTCGAGACCCTGCGGAGCTATGGAGGAAAGGTCTTCATGTTGAGCGAGCACATCGCTCGCCTGGAACAGTCGGCGGCCCGCCTTCATATCCCCATGCCGGTCAAGCGCAGCCGG
>VBOD01000119.1 GCA_005877615.1 Nitrospirota bacterium
GAAAGCTGAAGCCGCTGTTGCGCAGCGCCGAACGGACCCGCTCGCGACTTTCCCGCACCGTCAGGTCCGGAAGCCCGACCACCGTGAACATGGGCAGTCCGGCCGCGAGGTCCACCTCCACCTCGACGGAGTAGGCGTCCAGTCCGCTCACCGCCACGCTGTAGACCTTCGCCAGCATATGACGCACTGTCCACTGAGACACGGCAAACGGGGAAAAGTGAAACGCGAGGAGGCTTAGAAGGAGCAGACCTATTTCAATTTGAATCTGGACAGGATTCGGAGCACGCGGCTGGCAAAGCGGTCACTGAAGCCGAAGCGCCACTTGAGGTGGGTGTAGAGTCGCAGCACCATCTTGTCCAGATAGATCCACAGGCTTCTCATCCCCTCGCCAGGACGGGCCCGATACTCTGTGGAGCGGACCAGGGAAGGTTTGGGTTCTTGCGTGAAGTAGTAGAGGGCCAGGGATTTGCGGGTCACGCCTGGCGGGCAGGTCAGAGGGTCGGGGTGTCCATGAAACGAGTCCGGCTCCGTATTGAAAATCACGGCCCGGTTAAAGTGTGGCGCGATCCTTCGGACGCAGCGCCGCATCTGGCGATCCCACAGCTCAAGATGTCCGCCATAGGAATCCTCCCACTGCTTGTTCAGATAGACCAGAAGATTGATCCGACGTCGCCAGGTGCGATGGTAGGGGTGCACGGTGAAATCCGCATGAACGGTCAAGAACCCGCCGCGGGCGGAGAGGTGCAGGCCGCCGCCTTGCAAGCTGGGGTCCGCAAGCAGGCTTTCGATGCCGGTCAAGTCTGAGAGGAACCGAAGGAAGCGCCATGAGTTCAACTCGTCGATCACCGCCCCAAGCGTTGGGCCGAAGCTGGAGCGGTCCGCCTTCCCCACCTTGTTTTCGTTCACGTGCTTGTACTGGGTCCAGTCAGGCGAATCGATGGACGGGAATTCGGCCAGGGCACCTTCGGCCGCCCATGGTTGGAGGAACTGATCTAGCACGATATTGGGAAATGGTTCAGCTTGCGCGTACTGGACCCGGAGCGCCGGCAGATCGGCACACCGTTGGGTATACGGAAAGCTCCTTTCTTGGAGATCATGTCCATCCCGACCAGTTTCAACGATCCGGCTCATGGGCTGCTCCGATCGCGAAATGGTATACAAAACCTTGACGCTTATCAACGGCGCAGGTTGAGTAGCGGATGAGACAGTCCAAACGGGGAAAAGGTACAATGGGAGCATGCTCCGGCTGGTGTCCCTCGCTGTCGCGTGCACGCTCTGGGTCACGTCCGTTGCCGGGGAGCCCAGCCGCCCGCTCGTCGGGCACATCATGGCCCTGCTCGCGGTGTTCGAAGAGGCCGACGTGCTGCCGCCTGAGGCCTCGCCCGAAGCGAACGCATTGATCCATGCGCTGATTCAAACCCAGGCGGCCCTGACTAAAAGCACCAATCCGTCCACCCGGGGATGGTTCGCCGAAGCCCTGCGACGCAGCGAGGCCCCCGGAGCCGAGCCCGATCCTCTGGAGGGACTCACGTCCCGCGCGCTGGAGGCGATCGTCACCTACGCCGAGACGCACCCTCCGACCGCGCGCCCCGACGTGATGGCCGGGTTTCAGGAATTCAACGTCAGCCCGGCCGATCTCGATCTCATGGCGAGGGTCTATCGGCAGGCGCGCGACCGTTTCCGCTCCACAGGGCGAAGCATCCACCGCATCTATGAAGCCCGACGGCGCGCCATGCCGCTCCGGTGAGCCCGCGGACCTCCTTCCCTATTCTTCGGCGATCTGTTAAGATCGCCCCCACACGAGCCCCGGGAGGCAGCCATGGCAACCAAAGCCTACATCCTCATCAAAGTCAAAGCAGGAAAGACCAAGGACGTCGTCAAAGCCCTGAAGACGATCGGGGGGATCCACCAGGTGCATCCCTGTTTCGGTCAGCCCGACATCTTCAGCTTCATCGAAGTGAATGACGAGAAAGCCTTGTCCGACGTCGTCATCTCCAAGATCCACACCATCGACGGCGTCGAGGAAACCGACACGCACATCGTCGCAGAGGCCTGATCTGCAAGGAGCAACGCGCGGGACGATGCACACGATCAGCCTGATGCGCGGGCCGTTCCAGCTCTGTGATCCGTGTTACGAGACCGTCGTCTCGGAGAAACTCGTGGACGCCCGCAACTTCGCCGCCGACCACGAGGCCCTCTTCGACCATATCTGTCCCAATTGCTACGACAGGAACAGGCCCTTGATCGACGACATGCTGGGCAGCAGCGAATAAGCCGGTGACGGCGGGGGGAGGCCATGGCTCTGAGCAAAGACTTTGACCCGTTGAGCGAGGTGCCCGGTTTAAAGAAGATGAGCCCCTTGGTGATCATCGCCGTGGTCCTCGTCCTGCTCTGGGTGTTCTCCCCCTTCGTGATCGTCGGCGCCGGCGAGCGGGGCGTGGTGTTCAACCAGCTCCATGGCATCGAGGACAAGATCCTGCCGGAGGGCTTCTCCTTCATCATTCCCTTCGTCGAGCGGGTCATCAAAATGGATGTCCGGATCCTCAAATCGGACACCCGGTCCACCGGCGCCTCCAAGGACCTCCAAACGGTGGCGACCGAGATCGTGCTCAACTACCATCTGTTCCCGGACCGCGTCAACAAAGTGTACCAGACGATTGGATTGGAGTACCAAAAGCGGATCATCGACCCGGCCGTGCAGGAGATCGTCAAGGCCGTCACCGCCAAGTTCACGGCGGAAGAGTTGATCACGAAGCGGCAGTTCGTCAAGGACGAGATTAAATCAGCCCTGCATGAGCGCCTGATGACCTCTCATATTTCATTGGACGAGCTGAACATCACCGACTTCCAGTTCTCGAAAGGATTCAACGAGGCGATCGAGTCCAAGCAGACGGCCGAGCAATTGGCGTTGAAGGCCCAACGGGACCTCGAGCGGGTCAAGATCGAGGGACAGCAGAAAATCGTGCAGGCCAAGGCGGAAGCCGAATCCCAGCGGATCCAGAAGGAGACGATCAGCCCAATCATTTTGCAGCTCCGGGCCATCGAGAAGTGGGACGGGAAGTTCCCGCAAGTGATAGGTGGAAGCGGTGCCCTGCCTTTTATTAATCTTGACGCCGGAAGCACCAGAAAATAGTCGTGCCTCACATGAATGCCCCTGCGCCCAAGTATGACCGGAAGGAGATCGGCTCGGCCACGGTCCGCATTCCCAGCGGCACCGGCATGCCCGACCCGCTGGACGTCGCCGTCGATCCGTACGCGCCCACCAAGGTCGCCAAGCAGGTGTTCATCAAGGGCTTCCAGGCCTGGCCCCAAAAGGGAGGCCCGTATCCTGCCGTGCTCATCCTCCACGAGTGGTGGGGGCTCAACTCCCACTTCCAGGAGCTCGCCTTTCGGGTGGCCCAGCACGGCTACGTGGCGCTCGCCGTGGATCAGTACAGCCGGATCGGGGGGCCGGTCACCGGCGATCCCGAGCTCGCCGCGCAACTCAGGGGCAAGGTGAACACTGCCGACCTCCTGCATGATCTGAACGACGCCGCCGAATATCTGAACTTCCAGGACTATGTGAAGAAGAACCGGATCGCGGTTCTCGGATTCTCCATGGGAGGCTCCCACGGCCTCAGCTTCGCCTGCGCGCGCCGCCAGCTCCGGGCCGCCGTCATCTTCTACGGCAACGTGCCGATCGAAAAGCTCTCGACCCTGCGCTGCCCCGTGCTCTATCACCAGGCGGAGAAGGACGAGTCCGTCACTCAGCAGGAGGTGGACCACCTGGTCAGCGCGCTCACCGCCAACAAGGTGATGTGCGAGGTCCACAAATATCCGGGCACCACCCATTCCTTCTTCAACGACACGAGACCGGATGTCCACCAGGCGGAGGCGGCGGCGGAAGCCTGGGCCAGGACCCTCGCCTTCCTGGACAAATACATCCTGGCGGACCATCCCGGCGTCCGCCCCCTTCCGGACTCTCAACGCGTCCGGTGAGGAAAGGAGGCCGACCATGATGTGTCCACTCTGCGGGCTCGACGTACTACCGGAGAAAGTGTGCCTGAACTGCGGGTACGACCCGAGCAGGCCGAGCGCCCGCCCCTCAGGCAAGTCCAGTACTCCCTCCCCGCCCAAACAGGACAACACCTATAACGCGAGAGATTTGGGACATGCCGTGAACGAGAGGAAAGCCGCCAAGCCCAAACCGAAGGAGAGAGCCGCTGTGCCGCCGCGCGCGGCCATCCCGGTGCCCGATGACTACTTGGAACAGATCGACAGGCTGGAATCCTGGCCGACCGCGGCTCCGCTGTCCCCGCCACAGCCCGCAGCCCAGGCGATGCCCCAACAGTCCAAGACACAGCAGGCCACGGTCCCAGTCACCACGCAGTTCGCCTTTGAAAACCATCGCATCACCGGATATGCAGGGCTTGTGATCGCCACCGTGGCCGTCCGGATCGGCGAGCCTGACGACCTGCTCCAGGAAGGACAGACCCTGCAGCGTCTCAGCGCAGGACCGATCGGGCCGCGGCTACGCAAGGCGGTTGCCCTGGCGCTGGCCGACCTGAAGACCGACGCTATCGAACAGGGGGGCAACGGAGTCGTGGGGGCGCGCCTGGAAGTGCTCCCGACGCAGGGCTCTGTTGCGTTCGTCAC
>VBOD01000052.1 GCA_005877615.1 Nitrospirota bacterium
CTCTCCTACAATCTGACGCGACCAACCGAGGTGAGCGTGAAGCCCCAGATCCGCCGCTGGTTTGAAGAGAGTGCCGAGACGAAGCTGAAGTTCGTCGCGGAGCACGCCGACCGCATCCAGCAGCTCGCCGACCTGCTCGTCGAGACGTTCCGCAAGGGCAACAAGGTGCTCCTGTTCGGCAACGGCGGCAGTGCCATGGATGCCTCGCACATCGCGGCCGAGTTCGTCGGGCGCTACCGGCGCGAGCGGGCGCCGCTGGCGGCTATCGCGCTGTCGGCGGACCAGGCGAAACTCACCTGCATCGCCAACGACTACGACTTCTCCGAAATCTTCGCCCGGCAGGTCCAGGCGCTGGGCCGTCCCGGCGACGTGGCGATCGCGATCAGCACCAGCGGCAATTCCCCGAACGTCCTGAAGGGCGTGCAGGCGGCGAAGGCGAAGGGGCTCGTGACGGTGGGCTGGACCGGCGGGACCGGCGGCAAGCTCACCGGCCTCGTGGATCATTGCTTCGTCGTCCCGTCGAAAGTAGTCGCCCGCGTCCAGGAGACGCACATCACGCTCGGGCACGTCCTCTGCGAGCTCGTTGACGAGGCATTGCTTGGCAAAGAGTAAGCAGACTGGAGCCCCGCGCCTCCGCGTTCCCCTCCTCAAGCCGCTCGCCCTCCACAAGGTCAAGACCTATCCGCTGGCCAAGCGCTACAGCAAGGTGAAGCTCGGCGAGTCAGCCCGGCTGTGGCGTCCGGGCGGCACCATGACCGACTTCCTGGCGGGGCTCCCGGACATCCTCGCCGCGAAGGCGCTACGCGAAGTGACGGACTCGATCGTCAAGGCCCGCTTGGCCGGCAAGGCGGTGGTCGTCGGCATGGGCGCGCATCCCACGAAGGTCGGCCTGAATCCCGTGCTCGTGGACCTGATGGAGCGGCGGGTGATCACCGCCCTGGCGCTCACCGGCGCAGTCATCATCCACGACTTCGAGCTGGCATGGCTGGGACGCACCTCGGAGGAAGTGGATACGGAGATCAACACCGGCCGCTTTGGGATGGCCGAGGAGACAGGCCGCCTCCTGAACGAGGCGATCACGCGCGGCGTGCGGAAGGGCTTGGGCATCGGCGAAGCGTTGGGGACCTGGGTCGAGGAGCGGCGCCTGCCGAACCGGAAGACGAGCCTGCTGGCGGCCAGCGTTCGGCTCGGCATTCCCGTGACGGTGCACGTGGCGATCGGCACCGACATCATCCACATGCATCCTGCCATGGACGGCGCGGCCGTGGGCGAGGGGACGCTCCGCGACTTCCGGACGTTTGCGGCAGTGGTCGCGGGCCTCGAGGGCGGTGTGTACCTGAACCTGGGCTCCGCCGTCATCATGCCCGAGGTCTTCGTGAAGGCCCTCACGCTCGCCCGCAACCTGGGTCATACGGTGGACCGGATCACCACCGTCAACATGGACTTCCTCCCGCACTATCGGCCGCTCACCAACGTGGTCCGGCGGCCGACCCAGAAAGGCGGCACGGGGCACATGCTGATCGGCCATCACGAGATCATGGTGCCGCTCTTAGCCGCCGCGGTGCTGGAGCGGCTGCGTTCGCCGAGGCAGGCCAAGCGCTGAAATGCCGTTGAACGGCGACTCGTCGGCGTCACCCCATCAAGAGCGCGTGCAGGTCGTCGAGGCGGCCGGCGTCATCGGGCTGGCGACTCTCCTCAGCCGCATCCTCGGCTTCGCGCGGGACATGGTGCTGGCGCGCCTGTTCGGCGCCGGTCTCGCCGCCGATGCCTTCTTCGTCGCCTACCGTATCCCCAACCTCTTGCGCGAGCTCTTCGCCGAGGGCTCGATGTCGGCGGCCTTCATTCCGGTCTTCAGCGAGTACCTGACCAAGCGCACCAAGCGCGACGCTTGGGAACTGGCGAGCGCCGCCTTCACGACGCTCCTCACCGTCCTCACCGGGGTCTGTCTTTTGGGAATCCTCGCAGCGCCCTGGATCGTGAAGCTGATCGCGCCGGGCTTCAGCGACAATCCAGAGCGGGAGGCGCTCACCACCATGCTGACCCGGATCATGTTCCCGTACCTTTTATGTATAGGGCTGGCGGCGCTGGCGATGGGCGTGCTGAATTCGGTCCGGAGCTTCGCGGCGCCGGCGTTCTCGCCCGTGCTGTTCAACATCGCGATTATCGCGTCGGCTTTCCTGCTGGCGCCGTTGTTCGCTGAGCCGATCCTCGCCGTGGCCTTCGGGGTCGTCGTCGGCGGGTTTGCCCAGTTCCTCAGCCAGATGCCGGCCCTGCGCAGAGCGGAGCTGCTCTTCGGCTGGCGGTTCGATTTCGCCCATGAGGGCGTGCGCCGGATCGGCTGGCTGATGGCGCCGGCCTTGATCGGCCTCTCGGTCACGCAGATCAACATCCTCGTGAGCACCATCCTGGCGTCCTACTTTCCGGGCGGCCCGACGTATCTGTTCTACGGCATGCGGCTGATCCACTTTCCCCTCGGGATCTTCGGCGTGGCGCTGGCCACGGCCTTGTTGCCGTCGCTGTCCACCCAGGCGGCGAAAGGTGAACTGGACGCCCTGCGGGGCACGTTGGGGTTCGGGCTCCGGCTGATCTTCTTCATCATCGTGCCGGCGATGGTCGGCTTGATTCTGCTGCGAGTCCCGATCGTGCACCTGTTCTTCGAGCACGGCCGGTTCACGGCGGCCGACACGCAGGGCACGGCGGCGGCGGTGCTCGCGTACGCGGTCGGCCTCTGGGCTTTCGCCGGCGTACGGATCGTCGTGTCGGCCTTTTACTCGCTCCAGGACACGCGCACGCCGGTGCTGGTGGCGGCGGTCGCCCTCGCCGCCAATATCGCGTTGTCACTTCTGCTGATGGGGTCGCTCCGGCACGCCGGGCTCGCGCTGGCGACGGCCCTGTCCGCAATCCTGAACATGGCCGTGCTGCTGGTGTTCCTTGCCCGGCGACTCGGTGCCTTCGGCTGGGAAGCGATCCTCCGCAGCCACGCGCGGGTGGTCCTGGCGTCGGCGCCGATCGTCGTGACCTGCCTGTGGATCGCCGGGCTCGGGGTCTGGACGCAACCGGAGGCCTGGGTGGCGAAAACCGTCATGCTGATCGTCGGCATGGGCATCAGCGTCGCCAGCTACGTGACGGTTCATGCCCTGCTGGGCTCGGACGAACTGGACTTCCTCTGGGGGCTCGTCAGGCGCAAGATCACCCAAACGACGTCTTGACCCACCCTCGGCTATGTCGCTACGCTGTCAAAGATGCGAAACACCTGGCCTATTTCGAATGTAGGGGCGGACCTGTGTGTCCGTCCTTATCGAGGCGGGCACCCACATAGGGGTGCCCCTACGAAAAAGGTGACAACATGTGCACGAAGGTTGCGCGAGTCTTTCTAGCGATTGGGGCGGCGGTTGTTTTTTCAACGGCGTACGCGCGGGCGTCGACCGAGCGCTACAACGTGGACCCCGACCACTCGATCGTGGGCTTCAGCGTGGTTCACATGGTGGTCTCCAAAACCACCGGCCGGTTCAAAGACTACATCGGCTTCATCGAGATGGACCCGGACGCCAAGACCGTCAAGGCCATCGAAGCCGTGATCCAGACGGCCTCGCTCGACACCAATCACGTCAAGCGGGATACCCACCTCCGCAGCCCGGACTTCTTTAACGTCGAGAAATATCCGACGATGACGTACAAGATGAAGTCCTTCGAAAAAATCGGCGACAATCAGTATATGGTGAAGGGCGACCTGACCCTGCTGGGCATGACCAAGGAGGTCGTCCTGACCGGGTTCTTCAACGGCCTCGTGCCGAAGGACCCGATGGGGAACACGCGGGCCGGCTTCTCGGCGCACGGCAAGATCAACCGGCAGGACTTCGGGATGAAGTGGAGCAAGACCCTCGACACCGGCGGGCTGGTCGTCGGCGACGACGTGGACATCAATTTGGAGATCGAGGTGATCAAGCAAAAATAGGAAGGAGAAGCGATGCGGGAGACGATTTTCCAAACGGACTGGGGTTGGGTCGGCCTTGCCGCGACCGATCAAGGCGTACGCGCCGTCGTGTTACCGAAGACGACACGCCGGGCGGTGGAGCGAGCGCTGCGGGAGAGCGGGATCAACGGCGAGGCGGCATCCAACGGGGCGGAAAGAGCCGAGTCCCATCTTGAAGCTGCCAGGGCAGCCGTCGCGGCCTACCTTGAAGGGAACATGCGTGACTTCAACCTACCGCTCGATCTACAGGGCCAGCCGCGATTTTGCGTGAAGGTCTGGAAAGTGCTCCAAAGCATTCCGTATGGCCGGGTGCGGTCCTACGGCTGGGTGGCGCGCAAGGTCGGCAAGCCGCGGGCCGCGCGCGCGGTCGGCGGGGCGTGCGGCGCCAATCCGGTGCCGCTCCTGGTGCCCTGCCACCGTGTGATCGCCGGCGACGGATCGCTGGGCGGCTTTTCGGGCGGCGTGGGCGTGAAGAAGCGTCTGCTGAGACTGGAGGGTCTGACTCCACAGTGAAAGCCGTTATCCAGCGCGTGACGCGGGCGTCTGTCGAAGTGGACGGTAAGATTGTCGGGCAGATCCGGAGCGGCCTCGTAGTGCTGCTCGGCGTGGCCAAGGGCGACACCGAGGCGGATGTGCAGTATCTCGTGGAGAAGATCCCGGCGCTCCGCATCTTCAGCGACGAGGCCGGCAAGATGAATCGCTCGCTGGCCGAGCTGGGCGGCGGGCTTCTGGCGATTTCCCAATTCACGCTGCTGGGGGATACCCGCAAGGGGCGACGTCCAGGGTTCGATCAGGCGGCCGATCCGTCGACGGCGCAGCGCCTATTCGAGCAGTTCGTCGAGACCCTGCGCAAAACCACCGACCTCACGGTCGAGACCGGCGTTTTCGGCGCGCGCATGAAAGTGGAGCTCGTCAACGACGGTCCGGTCACCTTCATCCTCGACAGCCGGGCCTAGCTTCGATATACTGAATGCATTGGGAGAGCTTATGGAATCGCGCATTCCTGAGCATCATCCTCTGCGGCGGCTGTTCGGAACGCTGGCGGAGCGAGCCTTCACGGAGAAGCTGGGTTGGCCCGACTGCAACGTCAGCGACTACATCTCCAAGCTCCTCGTGGAATTCACCCACACGGACAATCTCTATCGGATCAAGAGCGCCAAGGGCGCGCGGGTGGAGGCGGTGGTCGACCTGCTCTATGAGTCGGAAGTCACGCACGGGGCCCGGTCGTTCGAACAGGAGCGCGACGTGCACCGGCACATCGGCGACTTCACGCTCTTCATGGCCGGGCTTTTCCCTGAGTATCTGAAACGGATCAAGACCGCCGGCCTGATCTACCACAAGGACTTCCTCGTGGATTACATCAAGACCGGCAAACGCTCCTACCGGCTGGTGGCCGAGTACATCCAGGGGGCCTCCTCATCGGCCAAGGCGGAGCCCGCGCCGCCCCTGTTCCTGAAGCTGTCGGAGAACTTCGAGCTTTGCGTGGTGGGGCTCGGGTATATCCGGGGCGACCTCGACCAGATGCAGCACAGCCGGTATCAACAGGCACGCCGTATTCTTCTAAATTGAAACTACTCTCCGCGGAGTTTGTCGCCAGCGCGGCAGAGCCCGCGCAATTTCCCGCCGGAGACCTTCCCGAGATCGCCTTCGCCGGGCGCTCCAATGTCGGCAAGTCCTCGCTGCTGAACGCCCTCTTGGGGCGTAAGAACATGGCGCGGGTGAGCCAGACGCCGGGCCGGACCCGCCTCCTGACCTTCTTCCGTGTGACGCTGGCAAGCCGTGGAGCCAAGGGCTCTCCGGAGAAGTTCCTGTTCGTGGACTTGCCGGGCTACGGCTACGCCAAGGTCGCGAAGTCCGTGCAAGATCAGTGGGGGCCAATGATCGAGGGATACCTCTCGTCCCGATCTCCCCTCCGCGGCGTTGTATTGCTGACCGACATCAGGCGGGGCGAGGACGATGAAGTCAACGTGGTCCGATGGCTCGGGGAGCACGGGGTGGGGCTGGTGGCAGTGGCGATGAAAATCGACAAGCTGCCGCGCGGCCAGCGCCTGCAGGCGCTGCGCGATCTGGAAACGTTTCTGGGCGTCCCGGTGATCGGGTGTTCAGCGGTAACGGACGCGGGGCAGGATTTGGTGTGGAAGGCGATCCGGGGCCTGCTCGCCAGACCGCGCCGCGTGGCCGTGTCTCACAACCGGATTTCGATGTAGTTCTTGTCCTTCTGCTCCTTGATCCACACGATGTAGGCTTCTTCGGACTTGAGCTGGAACACCATGCTCCGGACATCCTCCTTCACCTCCTCGAAGGGCCGGAACTCTGACGGCTTGCGGTCGTCTACGCGGATGATGTGCATACCGATCGGCGAGGCGATCGGTTCGGTGACGGATCCGGGCGGCGCCTGCTCGATCGCCTTCTGGATCTGGGGCAGGATGTCCCCCTGGCGGATGTACCCCAGGTTGCCGCCACGGCGCCCTTCGGGGCCGTCGGAGTACTTGGCCGCCAGCTCCTCGAACCGCTCGCCTTTTTTGAGCTGCGCGTACACCTCTTGCGCCTTCTCGCGCACCGCCAGGAGCTCGCTGCCGGGACCCAGGGCGATCAGGATCTGGCTGATGCGAACTTCCGGCGGGAGCATGAAGCGGTCCCGGTGCTGCTGATAGAAGCGGAGGATCTCCGCGTCGGACACTAGCAGGGAGGACCGGACCTGCTGGTTGATGAGGTGCAAGGCGGTCAGTTGGTCCCTGATCATTGACATCTCTTTGGGGTCGTTCTCGTCGGGGGTCTCACCGAGACGCCGCAGGCGGACGATTGCGTCCTTCACCTCCTCCTCTGTGACCTTGATCCCGCGCCGCTTGGCGATCTGCACCTGGAGCTTGCGCTCGATCATCCGGTTCAGGCCCATGTAGTCGATCTGCCGTAGGCGTTGGGCCAGCTCGACCCCGCTGTACCGCTGCCGCGCCTGCGCCTTCACGTCGCCGACTTCCTCCTCCAATTCGCTGAGGGTGATGAGCTCGGTGTTGACCACGGCGACGATCCGGTCACGGACGCTGGCGGCCAGGACCGGAAGAGCGCCGAGCAGGCCCGCCCCCAGGGCCAGGATCGTGAAGGCTTTCTGTAGAGTAGGCGCTGGCATGCGAGCGTGGAGAGGCGTTACGGCGTGGCGGCCGCGGGACTGGCGGCGGGGATTTCCGAAACCGGAGTCGGGATGTCGGCGACGCGGAGCTTGGCTTTCGACCGAAGAAATGCCACGAATTCGTCGTAACGCTGTCGCCTCTTCTCGTTGAGAAGCTCTTCCCGGACCTGCTCCTTGGCCTCCTCGAAGGACAGAGGAGCGCCGGGGGTGCGTTCCACCAGCTTGATGATGTGATGGCCGAACGGGGTGGCCACCGGCAGGCTCGTTTCTCCGACCTTGAGGGCCAGGAGCACTTTCTCAAATTGCGGCATCGTCTGGCCCTTCTTGATGAACCCTAGATCGCCGCCCTTGTACCTGGTGAAAAGATCCAGTGAGAGCTTCCGGGCCAGCGTCGCGAAGTCCTCCCCCTGGGTGAGCCGTTTCTTGAGGTCGAACGCTTCATCCTGCGTCTTGACGACGATGTGGCTCGCACGGAACTCTCCGGGCGCGGTGAAAGTCGCGGCGTTGGCGGCATAGTAGGCCTTCATCTCCTCCATCGAGACCTTCACCTGGACGTCTACTTCTTCGATCCTCAGGCGTTCCAAGAGACTCCTCTCTTTGAAGCGCTCCACGCGTTCCAAGAAGGAGCGGTCGCGATCAAATCCCCGGTTCTTGGCCTCTTGGAGCAAGAGCTCATGGTTGATGAGCTCCTCCAAGAATTTCCTGCGTCCTGTGGGACCCGCAAAGGTCTTCCGGGCGTAGTCCGGAATTTGGGACCACCGGAGGTCGAACTCGCTGGCCGTGATTTCTTTTCCGTTGATGATCGCGAGGGCTTTGGAGGAGGCATCGGGCTTGTCACTGCAGGCACTGATGACTGCAATGAGGAGCGCGAGGCCGAGTGTGCTCTTGATCGTAAGGCCACCCACTGTCGACTCAAGCGGAAGCGGTCGATTTTTTATCATACGATGCAAGGACTTGCAAGGCCCTTTTTATTTCCGGGAAGACGGCTTTAAAGGTGGAGTCCACTCCGAGGAGCTCGAATGAAGAAGGGGTGGTGAAGCGCAGCCGAGCATGATACTGGTCCATGAGGGCTTGGAGGCCAGCCTGCGGAGGCTGGGCCTTCACGTCGAAGCCGAAGGCCACGGCCGTCGGGCGAACCTGAATGGCGGCCACGCGCAGCGCCTTCGCCAGGAGGCGGATCTCCATCACCTCGAACAGCCGCTCGACCGGCTCGGGCGGCGCGCCGTAGCGGTCCACCAGCTCGCCGTGCAGTTGCGCGAGGTCGCCCACCTGGGGGCTGGCGGTCAGGCGCTTGTACAGCACGAGGCGGTGCGCGACATCGCCGACGTAGTCGTCGGGAATGTACGCCGAGACCTGGAGTTGGAGGTTCGGTTCGAACTCCTCCGGCACGGGCTCGCCCTTCAGTTCGTGCACGGCCTGCTCCAGCATTTGCATGTACAGCTCGAAGCCGACCGCGTCGATGTGGCCGGATTGCTCTTTGCCTAACAGATTGCCGCCGCCGCGGATTTCCAGATCGGCCGCCGCGATCCGGAACCCCGAGCCGAGCTCCGTGAACTCCTGGATCGCCTGGAGACGCTTCTGCGCGTCTCCGGTGAGCGTGTCCTCTTCGGCGACGAGGAAGTAGGCATAGGCCTGGTGGGCGCTGCGACCGACGCGTCCGCGGAGCTGGTAGAGCTGGGCCAGCCCGAAGGTGTCGGCGCGGTTCACCAGGATCGTGTTGGCGTTGGGGATGTCGAGGCCCGATTCGATGATGGTCGTGCACAACAGCACGTCCGCTTCGCGGCGGTGGAACTTCAGCATCGTGGCTTCCAGCGGCCGCGGGTCCATCTGGCCGTGAGCGACGACGAGCCGGGCCTCCGGCACCAGGTCCTTCAGCCACGCGCCCATCCGTTCGATGTCCTGCACGCGGTTGTGCACGAAGAAGACCTGCCCGCCGCGGCCCAGCTCATGCAAGATAGCTTCCCGGATGATGCCTTTGCCGAAACGGACCACCTGGGTGCGGATCGCCAGCCGGTCCGGGGGCGGGGTCTCGATCACTGACAGGTCCCGGAGGCCCGACAGGCCCATCTGCAGCGTGCGCGGGATCGGCGTCGCCGTGAGCGTCAGGACGTCCACCTGGGTGCGCAACTGCTTGAGGCGTTCCTTGTGACGCACCCCGAACCACTGCTCCTCGTCGACCACGACCAGGCCGAGGTTGCGGAACTGCACGTCCTTCTGTAGTAAACGGTGCGTGCCGATGACGATGTCGATGGAGCCCTGCGCGACGCCGCGCAGCGTAGATTTCAGATCTTTGGACGATTGGAGCCGGCTGACGACGCCCACCGTAACGGGGAACGGCGCGAAGCGCTCCGTGAAGGTTTCGAAGTGCTGCTGAGCGAGCAGGGTGGTGGGCACGAGCACTGCGGCCTGCCTGTTGTCCTGGACCGCCGTGAAGGCGGCGCGCATGGCGACCTCGGTCTTGCCATACCCGACGTCCCCGCAGATCAGCCGGTCCATGGGCTTGTCGGACTCCATGTCGCGACGGATGTCCTCGATCGCCCGGAACTGGTCCGCCGTCTCCTCGTATTCGAACGCGGCGTCGAACTCATGGGAGAGCAGGCTGTCAGGCGAGAACGCGGCCCGCCCGCGCGCCTGCCGGGCCGCGTGGACGGCGATCAGGTCTTTCGCCATCTCCTCGATGCTCTGGCGCACGCGGGCCTTCGTGCGGCCCCAGGCTGTCCCTCCCAGGTGGCTGAGCTTGGGGGTCTGGCCTTCGGACGGCGAGTAGCGCTGGATCTGGCTCAACCGGTCCAGAGGGACATAGACCATGTCCCCGCCGGCATACTCGACGATCAGGTAGTCGCTGTCGAAACCCTGGACCGCGAGGCGACGGAGCCCCGAGTAGCGGCCGATCCCATGCTGGACGTGCACGACGTAATCGCCGACCTTCACCTCTTCGAGGGATTTGAGGAACGCGGCGCTCTTGGAGGGCGACGGGGCTTTGTGCCGCCCGCCTTTGGCGAACAGCTCGTCTTCGACGATGATCGAAAGGGCGAGCGGGGTCGCTCCGCCTCCCGGGCCGCGCAGTCCCAGGAGCCCGCCGGACAGCTCGCCTTGCACCAGGGCGTAGGGCGCATGCGCGCCGAGCGTCGTCACGGGCTTGTCGCCCAGCGGCTCCGCCGGCAGGTCGTGCTCCAGGAAGAGCGCCTTGAGGCGATCCACCTGCCCGCGGCTCCGGGCGACGATCACAACCGGGCCTTGGACCCGGAGCGTTTCGAGGTGGGTGAGGGTCTCGGTGAAGGAACGGCCCTTGACCCCGATGCCGACCGCCTGTGGGCCGTGCGCTTCGAAATGAAAAACCGCAGGCGCTTCGGCGGTCGCGTTGGCGGTCTCGCCAGGCGCGATCGCTTCGGTGGTCACCAGGCAGCGCGCGCCGCCGGCTTCCAGAAGATGGGAGAGCGGGAGGAGCAGCTCGGCGGGAGGAGGCATGGATGGCGTGGACGGCTCGAGCCCGCCGTAGGCGGCGCGCGCCTCTTCCTGAAAGTCCTCAGCGTGCTTGCGCAGGTCCGCCGGTTCGTCGGCGATCAACACCGGCGGCGCGGCGAAGTAGTCGAGCAGGGTGTCCATGGTGGGATAGACGGACGGCCCGCGCCACTCGGCATCCGGCGGGAAGGGCTCAGCGGCATCATTCCCAACGGGAGGTTCTGGGCGGATCAGCTCGCGCGCGGGGAGGACACGCAGGAAGGGAGCGCGTCCGGAGGATTTCTGGGTGGCGGGATCGAAGAGGCGAATGGTCTCAATGGCGTCGCCCAGGAATTCGAGGCGGCGTGGCTCTTCGTGGGCCGTCGAGAACAGGTCCACGATCCCGCCCCGCACGGCGAACTCGCCGGAGTTCTCCACCACCGACACCCGGCGGTAGCCGAGACGCAGAAGCCGTGTGACGAGGCGAGCCCGTTCGATCGTATCCGCCTGCTTCAGCGAAAAACACGCCTCGGCGAACAGGCTCCGCGGCAGGAGCCTTTGCAGGAACGCCGTCACGGGCACGATGAGCGCGAGCCCCCGGTCCGCTCCGCGGAGCCGGTCCAGTACGCGCATGCGCTGGCCGATCACTTCTACCGGGGGCGTGGAGGCGTACGGCAGCACGCCCCAATCCGGAAACAACAGGACATCGTCCCGCGCGGCGCCCTGCAGACGATGGAAAAACGCCACATCGGCATGCAGGCGCTCCGCGGCTTCGTCCGTCGGGGTTACCACCAGCACGGGGGTCTTCCGATCCGCGAGGCGCCCAGCCAGGGCCGAGAGCACGAGCCCTTTGGCGGAACCGAAAAGTCCAACCAGCGCCGTCGAACGCCGTCGCTCCTCAATGGCGTCGAGGAGCGGCGACACCACGGCGGACCAATCAGCGGGGATCGTGGGGGCAGACATCAGGGAAGCGATTTGATGCGGCGGACGAGGCTCGTGGTGGACACGTCAGGCACCAGGGGGACGGTGACGACCTGCCCGCCTCGCGCCTGGACGATCTCCCGGCCCACGATCTGGTCGAGCGGCCAGTCCCCGCCCTTGACCAGCACGTCTGGTTGCACCGAGGCGATCAGGTTGCGGGGATCGGGTTCGTCGAAGATCACGACGTGGTCCACGCAGGCCAACGCGGCCAGCACTTCGGCCCGCTGGGCCTGCGGCACGAGGGGTCGCCCCTTTGGCTTGATCGCGCGGACTGAGGCGTCGCTGTTCAGCCCGACGACCAGGCAGTCCCCCAGCTTTTTGGCCTCCTGCAGATAGCGCGTGTGGCCGACGTGCAGGAGGTCGAAGCAGCCGTTGGTAAAGACGATGCGCTCGCCGCGGGCGCGTCGCGCGTCGAGCGCTGCCGTGAGGGCTTTTGTGGTGAGGATCTTATCAGGCATCGTGCCGTGCGGGTGATATCATACCATTCCGCTCGCGGATTCCATACCTGCCTTGTCACCTGGCGCGCGGTTCATTACAATACCGCCTGCTGATACGGGGGCAACACTGTGGATGGCGTCCGTTTTGAGCGAGTGGCAGGCAAAGGGCACCATTACCCGGTGCTGTTTCACGTCGGGAATTGCTACGTGCCCGTGACGGAGAACATCGTGAGCGAGCTGAAGGCGTGTGCCCTGCTGCCGGGCGAACGCTTCCTGGAAGTGCTCATCGACAAGCTCGGCTATTCGGAGTACCTGAAGGAGCGCATCCGCGAGGAGCTCAAGAAGACCGGCGACCCCGTGACGCAGGGGACGATTCTGCAAGGGGTGGTCAGGGATTTGTAGCCGTCAGTGGGACAGGGCGCCCACTTTGACGAGCACGCTTCGGATCAGGCGTTTCTTATCCTCCCGTTCTTCCTTCTGATACGCCTGCTTCAACGAAAGGATTCCTTCGTCTTTCTTGCCCGAAGCCAGCTTGGCCACCCCCAGCCCATGGAGTGTTTGGGCGTCGTCCGGGTCATACCGGGCGGCTTTCTCGAAGCTCTCGAGCGCCTGCGGCACCTTGTTCTTGTTGTAGTAGAGCCAGCCCAGCTTGGCGTAGGCCGAGGCCATCGTCGGGGCCAGTTGGACGGCTGCCTCAAACTCGTTGATCGCCTCGTTCACCCGCCCCTTGGTCTCGTGCACGATGCCCAGGGCGTAGCGGACCAGCGGGTCCTTCGGGTTCAGGCGCGCGGACTCCTTGTACGCGGCGATCGCCGGTTCGAACCGCCCTTGGTCGGCGAGGGCGAGTCCCAGATTGTAGTGGATGTACGGATCGTCTGGATTCAGTTTCAGGGCCTCGCGATATTGCGCGATGGCGGACTCGAAGATGCCCTGCTCGTAGTAGGCTGAACCCAGGTTGAGCCGCATGCGCACGTCCTGGGGGGCCAGTGTGACCGCTTCGCGATACTCGCGGATGGCCATGTCGAGCCGATCCAGCGTCTGCAGGGCCTGTCCGTGAAAGTAGTGGGGGACGGGATCGTCGGGCGCGAGCCGCGCGCTTTCTTTGTACTCCCGGATCGCTCCTTCTAGGTCTCCGATCTGCGCGAGCGTCAGCCCCAGAAACAGGCGGGCCCCGGGGTTGTCCGAGTGCTCCCCGGCAAGCTGGGCAGCGAACGCACGGAGCGCCGCCCGTGGGTCCTGCTGGCCCGCCGTGTCACCCTCTTCCTCGTCCCGCAGCCTGAACAGCCTGTCATGCTGCACATACGCCTCGCGATAGTCGCCTTTCAGAAGTAAGCCGGTCACCAGGAGCAGTCTGGCAATCGGGTCGTTGGGGTCAGCCTGGCTCCACGCTTGGCCGAGTTCCAGCACCCGGTTCCAGTTTCTCGCCAGGATGTGAGCCAGGGCTTGTGTGTGGTGAGCGTGATTGCGCATTGAGCGTAGAATAGAGGCTTCTTGACTCACCTTGCAAGCGGAGGCTATATCCTTCCGGAGATTGGACTGCACACGGCCATGCCGCTGAATCAACAGGTGATTGCTGACTTTCGTCGACGCTTACGGGAAGCGGTGGAGAACAACCGCGAGGTCTGGGCGGCCTCGCGCCGGCTGGTCGCGCCGTCCGTCGCCGCCGAGACCCTGCAGCGCCTACATGAAGCGGTCGCCGGCTCGTCTCTCGACCGAGGGATACGCGAGGAGCTGCTGCGGGTGCTGGCGCCGGCTGGCCGCGACGGCCTGCAAGCTATTTCTCAGGAAGGACTCCGCGAGTTGACGGGACTCAATCCCACCAAAGCGGTGCGGAACTTATGCCTATTGCTGGGCGTCGGGGCAAGCGCCATCGAGGCGGGGCCTGTCTCCTCGATGACACAGGAGAAAGTCGAAGCGGCCGTCCGGGGCAAAGACAACCCGTTCGATGTCTTGCTGGAGGCGGACGTGGCGTCCGTTGTGGACTGCGGCGCGGGGGACCTGACTTTTGAAGAGATGGTGGTCGAGCAGTACTTGGGCCCGCTCGAGCGTGCGGAACGGGCCTTCACCCTGCATGCGTTCGATCGACTCGACCCGCAGGCGCCATTCGGTGCGTTCGTGCAGGCGGATCGTGACCGTCTACAGCGGCTGCGGCGCCATCCATCACCGGCCCTGCGCTTCCGGTACGACGGCCACCGCGACATGCTCGACCTGGCGAGTTGGCGGCGGGATTGTGCCCGGTATACCATCGCCGTGTGCAACAGCCCGTCGACGCCCACCTTCGCCTACGAGCCGTCCCGGCTCGGGGACGACGCGATCCGTGCCCATCTCCGCCAAACCAAGGGCGAGTTCCGGCGCGTGAAGAGCAAGGGGCGCGAGGTCCTCGAGGTGCTGCATGGCGGCGAGCGGCTCACCTTTCCGCCGTGGAAGTTTGATGTCTATGGCCCGCTGGCCTTGCTGGATTTGCTGTCCCGCAAGGGCAAGCTGTGCGTCCTGTCCGCCGTGGACATGGAGGCTTTCTGGGAACTCCTCTCCCAGCTCCTCCCCGAGGACACGGCGCGGCCTCAGGGCGTGTTTTTTACGGAGAGTAACGTGAGACAGTTCTTCGGATCGGTCTATGGTCAATTGCTGCAGTTGGGCATCGGCCAGAAGCTGATCCTGGCGAAAGTCCGTCAGGACATCCCGCACGTGTTGGGCGACGAGGGCAAGCGGGGCGACACGTATGGCTTCCGATATGTGGAGATCCGGCGCGGCGCGGTGTTTCCCGGGGTGCCGGCGGGGAGGACCGCGTACCTGTTCGATCAGATGAAGCTGGAGGCGGCGCCCTGGTTCCTGACCTTGGTGCCGACGAGCTGAGGGACGCGATGGGAACAAAAGTCATCCGGGATAAAATCCCCACCGCTTCAGGTCGGGTGTTTACTCCAGACGGCCGCGTCAATTCGCTCTACCTCAATGAACTCTTTGATGCGGTGGCCAAAGAGACCTCGGCGAGACTCTATCGCCGCTACCGTGCGGAGGTTCCGATGAGTGGTGGCCTCTGGGGAGGCTCCTGGTATTTCACTGACGAATGCGGCTACACGCGCGCGCGCTTTCGTCGACTCTACAGCTTGGTGTGCGTCCCC
>VBOD01000097.1 GCA_005877615.1 Nitrospirota bacterium
CGGAAGTGGATGATCGCTACCGGTATGTGGGTTCAGGCGGTGGGCATCACGGCATTTGTGGTGGGCCGCGCCTTCTCGTCCTGGATGGCCGGCGCCACGCTCCTGGGGATCGGGACCGCGCTGGTTTACCCCACCCTACTCGCAGCCGTGTCAGATGTCGCGCACCCCGACTGGCGGGCGAGCGCCGTGGGAGTGTACCGGCTCTGGCGCGACTCAGGCTACGCCATAGGCGCGATGGCCGCGGGGCTCCTGGCGGACGCGTTCACTATGGCCTTCGCCATCGCCGCGATCGCAGCGCTGACCTGCGTCTCGGGGGTGGTCGTGGCGGGAGTCATGTACGAGACCCTGTCGGACCGGGTGAGCCGCAGGAATGACATCCGTCACTGAGGCCGGCAATGGCGAGCCTTCGTTACTGCAACGGCACGGAAAGTCGAAAACAGTTGATTCGCCTCGCCGGATCGGAAAATCGCAAGTCTCGGACCGGGACTGAGCTTGCGTCGCGTCTTGGAACGGCTACGTTCTTAACCCGCCGTGGCGTGGGGCCCGGGCGTAGTCACCGTTTCGAGGTCTCCAAGCGTGACCGCAGTGCGTCGTGCAGCGATCCTTCCCGCTGGCTCGACACCGGAGTCGGTAGCCAGGTCGGTTCGCGCCGTTCTCCCAACCCCCATTAGATCGCGAAGGCATTTCCACCGGTGCGCCGTCCGTCCCCCGCCCGTGACACCTGAACGGCCTTGTTGACACTGACTGAACGGACGCACTAGCAGGACCACGCAAAAGGGGGAACACACAATGAATACGCGGACCTTGAGCGCAGGACTCGCGGGCGTTGGGCTGATCAGCCTCGCCCTTGGATGTGAGAGGGGAAACCCCGCCTCGACAACGCTGGCATCGAGGCCCGCCGGGCTCTCCCCAAACTTCAGCGCTTCAGCTAGCAACCACCACATGCGGTGGGACATCATCAGCGTCAATTTCGGCACGGGCACCGTCTCCGCCGGCGGCGTGGCGTCGGCCTTTGCCAACGACAACTCGAAAATCACGCTCACCGGCACCGGGACGTTTCGCTCGAACCCGGGAAACCCGCAGGACGTGACCGGCGGGGGGAGCTGGACCACCTCTGCCTCCGGCGGCTCGGTGACCGGAAGCGGCACCTACGAGGTCACCGACTTGGTGAGCTACGTGCTCGCTCCCGGCACGTTTCCATTGCCGCATGACAACATTGGGGACCCCGCAGACGGCCGTGCGGGCCTGCTCGTAGTGCGCGTCGCCTACTCGGACGGCAGCGAGGGCAGCCTCGTCGTGAGCTGTAACTTCGCGGGAACGGCGACGGCCGACGTCTTCGAAGGGGTCACGGCGTCGAAGGGCCGCACAGACTTTTGGAACCGCGCGGCGCCTGCTATGGGCGTTGCTGGAAACCGGACGGCGTTCCACGTGGTCGATTAGGCCACGCATCCACGGGGGCGGCGCAACCCGCCCCCGTCACCACCAGGGAGGAACCATGCAACACTCTCTGCATTACACCGCAATAGTGGCAGCGGCGCTCGGGCTGGCCGCGTGTGCCGCTCCCGGAGATGCCTTCGCTCCGCGCGCCGCCACCTCGAGCGACCGCGCGGCTGCGCCATTAGCGCGTGCAGTCCAGGTTACGGGCGGCGGCACCACGACTTTCGGCGCCGATCTTGACGGCGATGGAGACGTCGACGGGTCGCACTTCGGCTTCGCGGCAGCGATCGCCGGTGACGGATCGGCGCGAGGACACTTCACGTGTCTCATGGCCGGCAACGCGGACTTCCTCGGACTGCACGTGATGGCCGTGCAGGGGCCCGTCACGAACGGGGCGCTGGACGGGCACAGCTTCAGTGGCACGGCCACCGTGAAGGTGCTGAACGCGTTCGGCCCAGGCGTGGAGTCGATCTTCCGCGATATCCCGTTTGTCGTTGCGGTGACGCCCGGTGGCCCGGGGGTCGCCACGTTACAGCTCACGGTCCTGGGGGTGTTCGACGGCGTACCGGGGGATGTGGCGCCCGGAAATAACAACTATGATCTCGCCAAGGAGACGCTGACGACGGGGCAGATCACGATCCAATAAAGTCGCCGTCGCTGAGGACCGCCTTGTCGCCAAGGAGCGCTTAATGCCGAGTTTCAAACGCGGGACCGGCTGGCTCGCGGCGGGCATCGTCCTCAGCGCCGCCAGCTGCGCCCGGGACGCGGTGTCGCCACGCCTCGACCGGCGCGGCGCTGTCGCACGGCAGGACGTTGCGGCCACGACGGACAACGTCGCGATTCAGTGGGATAACGCGCTGCTGCAGGCGATCCGCGTAACGAAACCCGGTCCCCCGATCGTGGCGCGGGCCCTCGCCATCGTGCACACAACGATGTACGACGCATGGGCGGCCTACGACGACCAGGCGGTCGGCACCCGCTTGGGAGGATCGTTGCGACGCCCCCCTGTCGAACGCACGCTCGCCAACAAGGACGAAGCCGTGAGCTTCGCCGCCTACCGGTCGTTGGTCGACCTCTTTCCCACACAGACGCCCGCATTCAACGACGTCATGACGAGCCTCGGCTACGATCCGGCCAACGGCTCGACCGACGTCACAACGCCGGCCGGGGTCGGGAACGTGGCGGCGGCCGCCGTGATCGCGTTCCGCCACCACGACGGCGCGAATCAGCTGGGTGATTTGCACCCGGGCGCGTATTCCGATTACACCGGGTACGTGCCGGTGAACGACCCCGATCACATCAACGACCCCAACCGGTGGCAGCCGCTGCGCTTCTCCGACGGACATGGCGGCTCCGTCACGCCGGGGTTCATCGCGCCACACTGGGGGCGCGTCGTGCCGTTCGCGTTGACCTCTGGCTCCCAGTTCCGCCCGCCCGACGTGCCGAACCTGTACCCCTTCGGCGGCTACCGCGTGCAGGCCGAGCAGATCCTGCACTACAGCGCGGGGCTGACCGACACTCAGAAAGTGATCGCCGAGTACTGGGCCGACGGCCCGAACTCGGAGCTGCCACCCGGCCACTGGATGCTGTTCGGGCAGTTCGTGTCGCGGCGCGACCGCCACACGTTGGACCAGGACGTAAAGCTGTTCTTCGCCTTGGGGAACGCGGTGTTCGATGCCGGCATCGTTGCCTGGGACTGCAAGCGCGCCTACGACTACGTGCGCCCCGTCACGGCAGTGCATTTCCTGTTCGCTGGCAAGAAGGTGCGCGCGTGGGCGGGTCCGTATCGAGGAACGCGCGTCATCGATGGAGCCGACTGGGAGCCCTACCAGCCGGTCACGTTCGTGACGCCGCCCTTCCCCGAATTCATTTCCGGCCACAGCGCTTTCAGCGCCGCGGGGGCGGAGATCTTGAAGTCATTCACCGGCAGCGACGCCTTCGGCGCATCCGCGACTGTGCAGGCGGGGAGCTCGAAGGTAGAACCCGGCGCTGTGCCGGCGGCGGACGTCACGCTGTCTTGGGCGACGTTCTCTGACGCCGCCGATCAGGCAGGGATTTCGCGGCGCTACGGCGGGATCCACTTCGTGCAAGGGGATCTACAGGGTCGCAACGGCGGCCGACTGGTCGGGGCGCGGGTGTGGGCAAAAGCGCTGACGTACTTCAACGGGACCACGACTCCGTAACGGCAGCCTCGAATATCGGAGAGCCAAACGTAGCGAAAACGCAGGTGTCTTCGTTTACGAGAACGCCGAAGATCGACCGGGAATCGTGGCAGAATCCCGACAAAACTCACAATGCGCGACCCCTGAAAGCAGCTCAGGGCTTGCCTGTTTCAGCCCTCCCTTGACCATATACCTTGGTATAAGGTCAATCTTCTCACAGTCTCAAGGAGAACGTAACGAATGGCGCTGACCATCGGTCAGGTCGCGGACGCGGCCGACGTGAACATCCAGACGATCCGTTATTACGAGCGGCGTGGCCTGTTTCCGACTCCGCGCCGCACTCCGGCAGGGTATCGCCTGTACGCCGACGACGCGGTGGCGCGCCTCCGCTTCATCAAGCACGCCCAGGAGCTCGGTTTCTCGTTGCGTGAGATCCAGGAGTTGCTCGGGCTGCGCGTCCGGCACGGTGCCGCATGCGATGCCGGCGAGCGGAAAACCAGACAGAAGATCGAGGTCGTCCAACAGAGGATCCGTGACCTCCAGCGCATGAGGCGCACGCTGGACCGGCTGGCCGCGGCGTGCACAGCCCGACGGCCGACGGACGACTGCCCGATCCTGGAGGTTTTGGAAGATCATGACGACATCAGTCACTAAGACGGCACTCGCCGCGACGGGCGGTGTTGTCGCCGCTGTCGTTTCAACGCTCTGCTGCGGCGGGCCCCTGGTGGCCGTCGCGGTCGGCCTGAGCGGCGCCGGGCTCGCTGCGACGTTCGAGCCGCTACGGCCCTACTTCGTCGCCGGTACCGTCCTAGCGCTCGGCTTTGGCTTCGTCGTGGCGCGAGGTGAGGAGAAGCGGGCGTGCGAGCCGGGCACCC
>VBOD01000053.1 GCA_005877615.1 Nitrospirota bacterium
TGACGCCATCATCTGTCTCGGCGCCGTGATCCGAGGAGAGACGCCCCACTTTGAGTACATCAGCGCCGAGGTCAGTCGCGGGATCGCGCGGGTGTCGTATGACTACGGGATGCCGGTCATCTTCGGTGTGCTGACCACGGATACTGACGAACAAGCGGATGCGCGGTCGGGAGTAGGAGGAATCAACAGGGGCTATGACGCCGGCCTGGCGGCGATCGAGATGGCAAATTTGATGAAACGTCTCGGTAGCCCTCCACGACATTCTTCCCGCAAGAGGTCACGATGAGCCTTCGGCGCAAAGGCCGCGAGTTGGCCCTCCAAATTCTATACCAGTGGGATATCCATCGCGACACCTCCGGCTGGCTGGAGGACTTCTGGGCGCAGAACCCGATCCACTCGGAGGCCAAGACCTTTGCCGAAGGACTCGTCGATGGGGTCATCACCCATGCGGGCGAACTGGACACCTTGCTCGGCCGCTATGCCGAGCACTGGACCGTTCACCGGATGGCGATCACCGATCGGACCGTCCTGCGCATCGCAGTCTATGAACTCCTGTACGTGCCGGACATTCCTGCTCGCGTCACGCTCAATGAGGCCATCGAGATCGTGAAGGTGTTCGGCGACGAGCAATCGGGCTCCTTCGTCAACGGCATCCTGGACCGTATCCTGCGCGAGGAACCTCGCCTACAGGGCAAAGCGCGGGAGGCGGTCACGTCGGTGACCCATGATTGATCGCTATTCCAGGCCTCACCTGAAAGCGATCTGGGAGCCTTCGCGCAAATATCAAACGTGGTTGCAAGTGGAGCTTCTGGCCTGCGAGGCTCTGGCGAAGAAAGGGCTGATCCCCGCTGCGGCAGTCCGGCAGATCCGCGCCAAGGCCCGCGTCAATCCAGCGCGCATCGAGACGCTGGAGCGGGTCTCGAAGCACGACGTCGTTGCCTTCATCGAATCCATTTCCGAGCAGGTTGGGCCGGCGGCCCGCTATCTGCACCTAGGCCTGACTTCCTCCGATATTCTGGACACCTCGCTTGCCGTTCTGATGGTCGAGGCCGCCGATGCCATTCTTGAGGATCTGGACCGGCTCCTCGCCGTGCTCCAAGACCGCGCCTGGGAGCACCGTGACACCCTCATGATCGGACGTTCTCATGGCATCCATGGCGAGCCCATCACGTTCGGCGTCAAGCTGGCGATCTGGTACGACGAGACGAAGCGCCATCGCGAGCGGTTTCGAGCCGCGCGTGACGGGATCGCGTGCGGCAAAGTGTCGGGCGCCATGGGCACGTTCGCGCACCTGTCGCCTGACATTGAAGCCCATGTCTGTAAGAAACTGGGGCTCAAGCCGGCGCCCGCCTCCAACCAAGTGGTGCAGCGCGACCGGCACGCGGCGTATCTCACGGCCTTGGCGTTGCTGGCGAGCAGCATCGAGAAGTTCGCCACCGAGGTCCGGCATCTGCAGCGGACGGAGGTGCTGGAGGCCGAGGAACCGTTCACGCCGGGACAAAAGGGCTCCTCCGCCATGCCGCACAAGCGCAACCCGATCGTCTCGGAGAACCTCTGCGGCTTGGCCCGATTGGTCCGAGCAAACTGTGTCGCCTCCATGGAGAACATCGCCCTCTGGCACGAGCGCGACATCAGCCACTCATCGGTTGAGCGGGTCATTATTCCGGATAGCACGATTCTCGTGGATTTCATGCTGGCGCGGTTTACCGATCTGATGGCCAACTTGGTGGTGTACCCGGACCGGATGCGGCGCAACATCGAACTGACCGGTGGCATCATCTACTCGCAACGGCTCATGCTGGAGCTAGTGCGTCAGGGCGCGCCGCGCGTGCAGGCCTACGAAGTCGTGCAGCGATTGGCAATGGCGGCCTGGCAGGGGAGGGCGCCGTTCAAGGACTTGGTTGAGAAAGATCCCTTCATTACACGTCACCTGACGGGCAAAGCCATCGGGGTGTGCTTCGATCCAAAGGCGTACACGCGCCACGTGCCGGAGATTTTCAAACGGGTGTTCGGCTCCTCCGGCAAAGCGCGCGCTACCCGCAAGCGGGGAAGCGCATGAAGGCCAAGGTCTCCATCACGCTGAAGCGGGGCATTCTGGACCCTCAGGGCCAGGCTGTCCTGCACGCCCTCAGTTCGCTGGGCTATACCGGCGTGAAGGACGTGCGGGTGGGAAAGCTCATCGAGCTTGATCTGGCGACGCACGATCGGGCCGGTGCGGAGGCGGAGGTGAAAGCCATGTGCGAGCGGCTCCTGGCCAATACCATTATCGAAGAGTATCGGATCGAGCTGATGGAATGAGCATCTCATTGCGAGTCGGCATCCTCGTCTTTCCCGGATCCAACTGTGACCGTGACTGTCAGCATGCCGTCTCGCAGGTCATGGGCGCCAAGGCAGACTTCATCTGGCACAAGGAATCGATGCTCCCGCACGTAGACGCGGTCATCATTCCCGGCGGCTTCTCCTACGGCGACTATCTTCGCACCGGCGCGATTGCGCGGTTCTCCCCGGTGATGGCTGCGGTCACTCGCTTCGCCGAGGCCGGCGGGCTGGTCCTTGGCATCTGCAACGGGTTTCAGATCCTGCTGGAAGCGGGACTGCTGCCAGGAGCCATGTTGAGAAACCGATCCCTTTCCTTTCTATGCAAGGACGTCCACCTCCGCGTCGAGAATGCAGACACACCCTTTACCCGACGCTGCAAGCCAGGCCAGGTGTTGACCCTCCCGATCGCCCACGGTGAAGGCAACTACTATGCGGACCAAGCGACGCTCGCCAAGCTGAAGGCCCGGAACCAAGTCATCTTCCGTTACTGTACGAAAGACGGCGAAGTCACACCGGAGGCCAACCCCAACGGCTCGCTCGACAACATCGCGGGGATCGTCAACGACGCCGGCAATATCCTCGGCCTGATGCCCCACCCAGAGCGCTGCGCCGACGCGCTGCTTGGGAACGAAGACGGACGTCTGATCCTGCTCTCGCTGCTCGAGGCCATAAAGAGTGGACGATATGCTCCGAAGCCCGTCCTGGCTCATAATGTCTCCTAGAATGCGACCTCAAACGCCAGTCGCCATGACCAAGGACCTTATTGTCCAGCATGGGCTGACAGAGGAGGAATACCAGAAGATCGTCACTCTCCTGGGCCGGGAACTGAATCTCACCGAACTCGGAATGTTCTCGGTAATGTGGAGCGAGCACTGTTCGTATAAGAGCTCGCGGACCTTTCTCAAGAAGCTCCCGACGGATGCGCCGCACGTCATCCAGGGGCCCGGCGAGAACGCCGGCGTCGTGGACATCGGCGACGGTCTGGCTGCCGTCTTCAAGATGGAGAGCCACAACCATCCATCCTTCATCGAGCCGTACCAAGGCGCGGCGACGGGGGTTGGGGGCATCCTCCGCGACATCTTCACGATGGGCGCGCGCCCGATCGCGTTGCTGGACTCCCTGCGGTTCGGCCCGCTGGATAGTCCCAAGAACCGCTACCTCTTCAGCGGTGTGGTGGCGGGGATCGCAGGCTACGGCAACTGTATCGGCGTGCCCACCGTGGGAGGGGAGGTCTATTTCAACGAAATCTATAACTACAACCCGCTGGTGAACGTCTTCTGTCTCGGCATCGCCCGCAAGGACCGGATCTTCCGCGGGTGGGCCTCCGGGGCGGGCAATCCGGTGCTCTACATCGGGGCTAAGACAGGCCGCGATGGCATTCACGGTGCGACAATGGCGTCCGATTCGTTCGATGAAGGGTCGGAATCCATGCGGCCGACAGTCCAGGTCGGGGACCCCTTCACGGAAAAGCTCCTGCTGGAGGCCTGCCTCGAGCTCATGGAGCAGGACCTGCTGGTTGGGATCCAGGACATGGGCGCGGCCGGGTTGACCAGTTCCTCCTGCGAGATGGCGTCACGGGCCGGCACCGGCATCGAATTGGAGCTGGCAAACGTGCCACGGCGCGAGCCGAGCATGACGCCCTACGAAGTGCTCCTTTCGGAATCCCAAGAGCGGATGCTCCTTGTCGCAAAGTCCGGACGGGAAGGGGAGGTCCTGGACATCTGCAAGAAATGGGACGTGGACGCCGCCGTGATCGGGCGGGTGACGAACGACGGATTCCTCCGCGTTAAGGAGAAAGGAGTGGTGGTTGCCGAGGTGCCAGCGCGAGCCCTGACCGACAACGCCCCGACGTACGAGCGGCCGGCGGACGCGCCCGCCTATCAGGATGCCCTGCAGACGCTTCCGCTTGAGCTGGTCCCGGAGCCGAAGGACTGCAACGCAGTGCTGGAGGCGCTCTTGACCTCGCCGACGATCGCACACAAAGGCTGGGTCTTCGAGCAGTACGATCACATGGTCCAGACCAACACCGTGATCCGTCCCGGGTCGGACGCCGCGGTCCTGCGGATCAAAGGCACCGACAAGGCCCTGGCCGTCACGGCGGACTGCAACAGCCTCTACTGCGTGCTGAACCCCTACACCGGCGCCGCCAGCGCTGTCGCCGAGGCCGCGCGCAATCTCGTCTGCGCGGGCGCGCGGCCCTTGGCCCTCACCGATTGCCTGAACTTTGGCAACCCGGAACGCCCGGACATTATGTGGCAGTTCATCCTGGCGGTGGAGGGCATCGCCGACGCCTGCAAGGCCTTGCAGATACCCGTGGTGAGTGGGAACGTGAGCTTCTATAATGAGACTCGGGGGCTGTCGATCTATCCGACTCCGATCATCGGCATGGTCGGGTTGCTGGATCACGTCGAGCAGGCGGTCTCCCAGGGGTTCAAAGCGGAAGGCGATGCAATCCTATTGCTCGGCGAGACCGGCGAGGACCTCGGCGGGACCGAGTACCTCCGGGCGGTCCATCACCGGGAGCAGGGGACGCCCCCCGTGCTTAACCTTGAACGAGAGGCCGCACTGCAGCGCGTCGTGCTGCAGGCGGTCGAGCAGGGCCTGGTGCGGTCAGCCCACGACTGCGCAGAAGGGGGCTTGGCCGTCGCGCTCGCCGAGTCCTCCCTGTCGGCCACAAACGGGCCACTGGGCGCAGAGGTCGTCCTGGACAGACACGGGCTGCGGCGGGACAGCCTCCTGTTCGGCGAGTCCCAGTCCCGGATTATTCTCTCCGTCAAACCAGCCAATCGTGAGAAAATAGAGGTGTTGGCAAGGCAAGACGGCGTGCCGTGCTCGGTTCTGGGGTTTGTCCGCGGCCAGCGGCTGATGATCTCCATCCGGGACGATCGGGGGGGGACGGCCCTCTGGATTGACCGGACATGCGACAAACTTGATACAATGTGGCGTGGGGCGCTCCGAGCCGCCCTGGACACCGGGGAAGGAGGACACGCGTGAGCGAGGCCAGCGCCTTCATCACCCCCGACAAGTTCCATGACGAATGCGCCGTCGTCGGCGTGTACGGGCACAAGGAGGCGGCAAACCTCGCCTATCTCGGCCTGTACGCCCTGCAGCACCGTGGTCAGGAAAGCTCCGGCATCGTCTCCAACGACGGCGAGCAGTTCCATTGGGAAAAGGGCATGGGGCTGGTGGCCGACGTCTTCACCAGGGATCGGCTGAAACGCCTGCCCGGCCGCTCGGCGATCGGCCACAACCGGTATTCCACGGCCGGCTCCAGCGACCTGAAAAACGCCCAGCCGCTGGTCGTCAACTTCGCCTATGGCAACCTGGCCCTGGCCCATAACGGCAATCTGATCAACGCCCAGATGCTTCGCAACGAACTGGAGGCCTACGGCGCCATCTTCCAGTCCACGTCTGACAGCGAGGTGATCATCCACCTGATCGCGCAGTCCAAAGAGAGCCTGCTGCTCGATCGGATTTTTGACGCGCTGAACCAGGTGCGTGGCGCGTTCTCCATCACACTCTTGATCGACAACGGGCTGGTCGTCGCCCGCGACCCCTGGGGGTTCCGGCCCCTATGCCTGGGCCGGATCAAGGACGCCTGGGTCGTGGCGTCGGAGACTTGCGCCTTCGACCTGATCGGCGCCGAGACCATCCGCGATATCGAGCCGGGCGAACTCGTCGTGCTGGACGACAAGGGCCTCCACGCCTACCATCCCTTCCCCAAGGTCAAGCCGGCGATGTGCATCTTCGAGCACATCTACTTCGCGCGCCCAGACAGCAAGATCTACGGGAACAACGTCTACGCCGCCCGCAAGGCCCTGGGACGCCAGCTCGCCAAGGAATCCCACGTGCCGGCCGACATCGTCATCGCGGTGCCCGACTCCGGCATGCCGGCCGCGCTGGGGTACGCCGAAGGGGCGAAAATCCCGTTTGAGCAGGGCCTGATCCGCAACCACTATGTGGGCCGGACTTTCATCGAGCCGGAGCAACGCATCCGGCACTTCGGCGTCAAGGTCAAGCTGAACGCCGTGCCGGAGATCCTGGAGGGCAAGCGGGTGGTCGTAGTGGACGACTCCATCGTGCGCGGCACCACGAGCCGCAAGATCGTCAAGATGCTCCGCCACGCGGGGGCCAAGGAGGTCCACATGCGGATCTCGTCCCCGCCGGTCATCTCGCCGTGCTTCTACGGGATCGACACGCCCACCAAGAAGGAGCTGATTGGTTCGACGCATTCGATCGAGGAGATCCGCAGGTACATTACCGCCGACTCGCTCGCCTACCTGAGCCTGGAAGGGCTCTTGGCCGCCGCGCCCGGCAGCGGCGAGCGCTACTGCAACGCCTGCTTCACCGAGAACTACCCCATTCCCTTCACCAAAGCCGAGGAATTGCAATTGGGCCTTTTTGACCGTCCGTGATGGGCGTGAGGGGATTGACCTCACGGATCAGCCGCCGATTCGTCCTCATCCTCGCCCTGGCCCAACTGCTTCTCATCTACGCCTGGATCATCGAGCCGAACTGGATCGAGGTCACGAGCCACGAGGCCTGGTTCAAGAACCTCCCGGAGGAGTTCAACGGCCTAGTGGTCGTCCATCTGTCGGATCTGCACATGCGGAAGTACGGCGCCCGGGAGCGGCGGGTCGTGGCGCGCCTGGCCGAATCCACGCCGGGCGTGATCGTCATTACCGGAGATCTCACGCTGGAGGGAAGCGACCCGGCGACCATTCGGCAGTTCCTGACGGCCCTGCGCGACCTGAAGCCGACCTTCGGCATCTGGGCCGTGCTCGGCAACTATGACCACTGGAACCCGCTGGCGTCCAGCAAGGACGAGGTGCGGACGTTCTACAACAACGCCGGCGTCGCCCTCCTGGTCAACGAAGGCGGGCGTATCGGCCGGGGCCTGGACACTCTCTCACTGATCGGGGTGGACGACCCCTTTTCGGGATACGCCAACCTGGGCGCGTCGCTCAGGGGCATGCAGCGCACCCCGTTCGCGATCTTGCTGACGCACTCGCCGGAAATCTTCATGAAGGCCGATCTCATCAAATTTGATCTCGTGCTCGCCGGGCATACGCACGGGGGGCAGGTCCGTCTGCCCGGCATCGGCGCCCTGTGGCTGCCCGCCGGCAGCGAACCCTTCGAGTCGGGGTGGTTCGACGGCCAGTACGCGCGGATGTATGTCACGCGGGGCATTGGAACCGGCACCCTGCCGGTCCGGTTGTTCTGCCGGCCGGAACTCGCCCTGATCACGCTCAAGCGCAGCGGGCCCAAACGGTAGCCGCCGTGTCGTCCCTGTCACCGCCCGCGCAGTCGGAGATCCGCCGGCTGATGGTCTTTTTCGGTCTGGTCTACTTTGCCCAGGGTCTCGGGCAGGCCGGCGGGCTCATCAACCAGCCCTTGATGAATTATCTGAAGGCGAGCGGTCTGACGTCCGACCAAGTCGCCCAGTTGCTCGGGGTGCTGACCATCCCCTGGATCATCAAGCCGCTCTACGGGTTGATCAGCGACTTGGTCCCACTCTTGGGGTATCGCCGCAAGAGCTACCTGTTCCTCATGAACGGACTCGCCGCCGCGGGGTTTCTCTGGCTCACCGGGTTGCTGACGCCCGAATGGATCGTGGCGGCGATGGTGCTGACCGCGCTCGGCATCGCCTCCTCGGACGTGCTGGTGGATGCCCTCATGGTTGAACGAGGACAGCAGACCGGGCAGATCAAGCGGTTTCAGAGCCAGCAATGGATGTGGTTCAACATCGCGGCGATTATGACCGGCATCCTCGGCGGCTGGCTGAGCGAAACGCTCACACCCGCCGGGGCCCTCCATACGGCCGCGCTGATCACGGCCTGCGCACCGGCGGCCGTGGTGGTCGCGACCGCCTTCTTGGTTCGCGAGGAGAAAACGGCGATTGACCTCGTGCAGTTCAAGGCTAGTACGGGAAGCCTCATCTCTGCGCTGAAATCCAAAACGCTGTGGATCGTGGCTGGGTTTCTGGCCTTCTGGAACTTCAGCCCGAGCTTCGGCACTCCCATGTACTACCACATGGTGGATAATTTAAAGTTCGACCAGTATTTCATCGGCCAGCTCGGGTCCGTCTCGTCGGTCGGATCGGTGATCGGGGCGTTCGTGTTCAAGCGGTTTCTGGGCGGTCGTTTTTCGACCACCGCGCTCGTGTATCAGAGCATCCTGCTGGGGGCGATCAGCACGGTCGCCTATCTATTTTTGATGGACCGCCAGAGCGCCGTCATTCTGTCCTTCGCCACCGGCCTTATCGGCATGGTTCCGTTCTTGACGATGCTGAGCCTGGCGGCGGCAGCCTGTCCGCCACATGCCGAGGGGTTCACCTTCGCCGGCTTGATGTCCATCTTCAATGGGGCGTCCCAGGTTTCCGCCATATGGGGGGCGCACCTTTACGAGCACGTGCTCGATAAACAGATGGCGCCGCTCATTTGGATCTCCACGGCATTCACGCTGGCGGCGTTTTTCCTCGTGCCCTTTCTCCCAACGCAGGATGGACCAGCCCCGGCGTCGGGAGGAGAGCCAGATGGGATGGGCGAATATCACCCAAACGGGTGATTGCACAAACGGGGCGGCCTGTGGGTAAATCACTTAACCTGCAATCGGGATACCACAATGAATCGGGCGGACCTCAGCTACCGCATACTGCTGGAAGTCACGAACGTCCTCAATTCGCAACACGACACGGATAGCCTCTGGCGCGCGATCGCCAAACAGATTAAACAGATCATCCCGTGGGAGCGAGCCGGGGTGACATTGTACGACGCTAACAGCGACTCCTTCCGTTTTTACGCGGTCGAGACGAGCCTCACGACGAAAATCCTTCAGCGCGACGCCGTGATCCCCCACATCGGCAGCGCGGTCGGATGGGTCTATGACCATAAACAGCTCCACGTGCGGCCGAATTTGCACATCGCGCGCCTCTTTCTGGAGGATGACATCTACTTCCAGGAAGGTTTGGGGCGCATGATCAATCTCCCGCTCTTGGTGCGTGGGGCCTGCCTGGGCACGTTGAACATCGGCAGTGTGCAGACCGGCGAACCGGAGCCTCAGATCCTGGAGTTCCTCCAACAGGTGGCCATTCAAATTGCCTTCGCGATCGATCACGTCCGGGCGTACGAGCAGATCAACCGCCTCCGCGAGCAACTCGCGAAAGAGAACGAGTACCTCGTGGAAGAGATCAGACTCACCCACAACTTTGGCATCATGGTAGGAAAGAGCCAAGCGCTTCAGGAAGTCGTGCGGCTGGCGGAGACTGTAGCCCCGACGAATTCCACGGTCCTGATCTCCGGGGAGACTGGTACCGGCAAGGAGTTGCTGGCACGCGCGATTCACGAGAGGAGCGCACGAAGGGACGAGCCCTTTGTGCGCGTGAACTGCGCGGCGCTGCCGCAGGGCCTCGTCGAAAGCGAACTCTTCGGCCACGAACGCGGGGCGTTCACCGGCGCGAACCAACGAAGGCAGGGACGGTTTGAACTGGCAGACGGCGGCACGCTTTTTCTGGACGAAATCAGCGAACTCCCCCTCGAGGCGCAAGCCAAATTGCTCCGCGTGCTTCAAGACGGACTCATCGACCGAGTAGGCGGCCGCCAGCCGGTCCCAGTGGACGTGCGGATCATCACCGCGACGAACTCGGATCTCGGGATGGTGATTGCGGAAGAACGATTCCGGCCAGATCTTTTTTACCGGTTGAATGTGTTTCCCATCGCCATCCCTGCTCTTCGCGACCGTCCCGAAGATATTCCACTTTTAGCGCGCCATTTCGTCCAGCAGTACAGCCTCAATCTGAAACGCCCATGCCGGGATATCGAAGACGACTCCATGCAACGACTCGTTCAGTACTCCTGGCCCGGAAACGTCCGAGAACTTCAAAACGTGATCGAGAGGGCCGTCATCCTGACGCACTCGCCCAAGGTGGAGATCGACGCGCGCCTGCTCGCATCCTCCGGTTCCAACGGGCATGCAGAGTCGCCCACGAGACTGCACGATCTGGAACATGCGCATATTAGAAGGACCCTTGAGCAAACAGATTGGCGGATTGATGGGCCATTCGGCGCCGCCAGGCAACTCGGCCTTCATCCTAGCACCCTCCGAAGCCGGCTGAAAAAGCTCGGCATCAAACGCCCGGACAAGTTCCTCACCGGGAACTCTTTCCATTCCGTCGGTCATTAGGACCTGTGTCGGGTCCAAATTGCCCGGTCTCCTGATTACCGCACCATCGCGCGTGTAATCAGGCTCTTCAGTGCGTTTCCGCGAAATTTCGCGGAAACCCCGCGATCTGCCCGCGAGATTTCGTGGGATCACCACTTTCTCACAAGCAGAAATTTCGGCAAGACGTGTGAAAAATCCATCGATTCCGCACGTCATGACTTCACGAAGATTTCGGCATGGATGTTGCGCTACCGATATTTGGCTCAACGCGTTCGAACTGCGCGCGAACAAGGAATAAGAAGGACACGTGGGCTGTGCTTGAGTGGCAACCATGGAAACCAATTGCGAAACGATCGCAGGGAACAAGAGGAGGTGATGCGCATTCTCGGGACGGAGAGCCATAAACCTTGACGGTCCGTAGGCCCGAGATAGTGTTGAAATATGTAGCGTAACACGGACTCCTTTAGCTGTGAAGGTTTTCAATTAAACAGGGAGGTCGCGACGATGTTTTTAACCAGACGGCAATTCATGAAAGCGAGCGCGGGTACCATCGCGGTGCTCGCGATTGCGGACAAGGCGTTGGCCTTGACCGCGCTGCAACCGGTCGTCGAGGTGGGTAACCCCCTCGGCGAGTATCCGGACCGGTCCTGGGAGCGCGTCTATCATGACCAGTACCGCTACGACTCGTCCTTTACCTATTGCTGCTCGCCCAACGACACGCACCAATGCCGCGTTCGGGCGTTTGTGCGCAACGGGGTGGTGATGCGGGTGGAGCAGAACTACGACCACCAGACCTACGAGGACCTGTACGGCAACCGCGGGACGTTTGCGTGGAATCCGCGGATGTGCCTGAAGGGCTATACCTTCCACCGGCGCGTGTATGGCCCGTACAGATTGAAGGGCCCGATGATCCGCAAGGGATGGAAGGCCTGGGTGGACGACGGCTGCCCAGAGCTGAGTCCGGAAGTCAAAGCCAAGTATAAGTACACCAGCCGCGGCGAGGACGACATGCTACGTGTGTCGTGGGACACCTGCGCCGCGTACCTGGCCAAGGGGATGTTGAAGATCGCGGAGCGGTACTCGGGCGAGTCGGGCGCGCGGCGCCTGCGCGAGCAGGGGTATCCGCCGGAGATGATCGAGACGATGAAGGGCGCGGGGGTGCGGACCTTTAAATACCGGCCGGGCATGGCGGCCCTGGGCCAGGTCGGCAAGATCGGGTTTGGCCGGATGGCCAACTCGAATCTGGCGCATCTCGACGCCTATATCAGGAAAGTCGGGCCGGACAAGGCGGTCGGCGGGCGGCCCTGGTCAAGCTACACCTGGCACGGCGACCAGCCCCCGGACCATCCTTTCTGGAACGGCATTCAGACCTCGGACATTGACCACGCCGACATGCGCTTCTCGAAGCTGCACGTGAGTTGGGGCAAGAACTTCGTCGAGCATAAGATGCCCGAAGCACACTGGTTCATTGAGTGCATGGAGCGCGGCGGCCGCATCGTGGTCATCGTGCCCGAGTACAGCCCGCCCGCGACGAAGGCCGACTACTGGATTCCGCTTCGGCCTGCATCGGATGGCGCGCTATTCCTGGGGGTTATCAAGGTCCTCATGGACGAGAACCTGTACGATGCGGATTTCTGCAAGCAGTACACAGACAGCCCGATCCTGATCCGGACCGACACACTGCAGTACCTGGATCCGCATGACGTGATCAAAGACTATAAGCTGTTCGATCTGACCCACGGCTATACGAAGTATGTCCAGGCGATCAAGCAGGAGTACCGGGAGCGGCTGGGCGACTTCATGGTGTGGGACACGGCGAAGAACCAGGCGGTGCCGATGCACCGCGAGATGGTCGGCGTGAACATGACGAAGGCCGGCATTGATCCGGCGCTGGAAGGCACGTACCGAGTGAAGCTGCTGGACGGCAAGGAAGTGGATGTGATGCCGGTGTTCCAGATGTACAAGATCCACGTGCAGGACTTCGACCTGGACACCACGCACGCGATCACCCAGTCACCGAAGGACCTGATCGTGCGCTGGGCGCGCGACTGCGGGACCGTCAAGCCGTTGGCGATTCACTCCGGCGAGGGTGTGAACCACTGGTTCCATCGGACGACCAACGGCCGCGGGGCGGCGATGATCTGTATCCTCACCGGCAACCAGGGCAAGTACGGGACCGGCACCCATAACTGGTCGGGCAACTACAAGACCGGTGTCTGCCAAGGGACTCCTTGGAGCGGCGCCGGCATTGGGGCGTGGGGCGCCGAGGATGCGTTCAACCTGAACCTCGACCCCAAGGCGCACGGCAAGGAGATCGTCACCAAGTATTATGCGTACGGCGAGGAGCCGGCGTATTGGAACCACGGTGATCGTGGGCTGATCGTCAACACGCCGAAGTACGGGCGTAAGGTGTTCACGGGCAAGACGCACATGCCTTCGCCCACAAAGGTCGAGTGGACGGTCAACGTGAACCTCCTGAACAACGCAAAGTACCACTACGACATGGTCAAGAACGTGGACTCGAACGTCGAGTGCATCGTGGTGCAGGACCTGGAGATGACGTCCGGCGTGAACTACGCGGACATGGCCATGGCCATCAATTCCTGGATGGAGTTCACGTATCCGGAGATGGTGAATTCGTGCTCGAATCCGTGGCTGCAGGTCTGGAAGGGTGGGATTCGGCCGCTGTACGACACGCGCAACGACCTGGATACCTATATCGGGGTGGCCATCAAGTGGGCCGAGATGACCGGTGATAAGAAGTTCACTGACCTCTGGAAGTTCGTGACTGAGAACAAAGTGGACATTTACCTGCAGCGTATCTTTGATGCCGCCAGCACGACATACGGCTACAACGCGAAGACGCTCATGCAGTCGGAGAAGGGCTGGTTCGTGATGACGCGGACCTATCCGCGCCAGCCGTTCTGGGAGCACGTCAACGAGTCGAAGCCGATGTGGACGCGGACGGGCCGGTTCGAGAACTACCGGATCGAGTCCGAGTGCATCGAGTACGGCGAGAACTTCGTCGTGGCCCGCGAGGACGTCGAAGCGACGCCGTACCTGCCAAGCGCCATTATCAGCACGAACCCGTTCGTGCGGCCCGATGACTACGGGATTCCGATCACGGCCATGCACCACGATGACCGGCACGTGCGCAACACCAAGCTGCCGTGGAACGAGGTGAAGCGGCACGTGAACCCGTTGTGGGAGAAGGGGTACCAGTTCTACTGCATCACCCCGAAGACCCGGCACCGGGTGCACAGCCAGTGGTCGGTCAATGATTGGATCCAGATGTATGAGTCCAACTTCGGCGACGCGTATCGGATGGACAAGCGGACGCCGGGGATCGGCGAGCACCAGATGCACGTGAACCCGCAGGCGGCGAAGGACCGGGGCATCAACGACGGCGACTACATCTACGCCGACGCGAACCCGGCGGACCGGCCGTACCGGGGGTGGAAGCCGAGCGATCCGTTCGCCAAGGTGAGCCGGCTGATGGTGCGCTGCAAGTACAACCCGGCCTATCCGTATACGGTGACGATGATGAAGCACGCACCATGGGTGTCCACGCCGAAGTCGGTGAAGGGGCATGAGACGCGGCCGGACGGGCGGGCGATCGCGGCGGACACGGGCTATCAGAGCAACTTCCGGTACGGGGCGCAGCAGTCGCTGACCCGGAGCTGGCTGATGCCGATGCACCAGTTGGATAGCCTGCCGTCGAAGAAGAAGCACGTCTTTGCCATGAAGTTCGGGTTCGAGGTGGACAACCACGCGGTCAACACGACGCCGAAGTCCACGATCATCCGCATTCAGAAGGCGGAAGACGGGGGGATTGGCGCGCGCGGGCCGTGGGAGCCGGTGCGGACGGGCTTTACGCCGGCGCAGGAGAACGAGTGGATGCTCAAGTGGCTCAAGGGGGAGAGCATCAAGATCAAGGTCTGACGGAGAGTTCGTCCAATGGAAAATGCACGATCGCATGTTCAAGCACGAGCCTGAGAAGCAGACGCAAAATCCGAAGCCGGCAACGATGCCGGCTCGCACCTTGAAAGCAAAGGGCGGCAGCGTCGGAACGCGCGGGCCGTGGGAGCCGGGGAGAACCGGTCTCACGCTCACACCGCAACACGAGTGGATGCTCAAGTGGCTCGGGGACGAAGGCTTCAAAATCAAGGTCTAAGAATGAGGTTGAAAGGAGACAACCATGCCGGAAGTCTATAACTGGCAGTTAGGCCGCAAGATGCTGTATCCCTATGAGGAGCGGCATCCCAAGTGGCAGTTTACGTTTGTGTTCAACATCAACCGGTGTATTGCCTGCCAGACCTGTTCGATGGCGGACAAGTCGACGTGGCTGTTCAGCAAGGGGCAGGAGTACATGTGGTGGAACAACGTGGAGACCAAGCCCTACGGCGGGTACCCGCAGTTCTACGACGTGAAGGTGGCGCAGTTGG
>VBOD01000054.1 GCA_005877615.1 Nitrospirota bacterium
ATATCGGACTAGTTGCCCGGTGGCCAGTGTGTTAGGTACAACCAACCGTGATGGGCCGCCCCTTTCGACTCGCCTCGCTCGCGCTCGCCGGATGGCTGGGCGCCTGTCTGGGTCAGACCCTGCCGGCCGAAGAGAATGCCCAGCCGTTTCAAGAATGGCAGATTCTGGAAGTGAAGACCAGCCGCCCGGTCAGTTTCACGGATTTGCTCACCGACTTGGCGACCGTGGACGTGATCTACATTGGCGAGGAGCACAATCATCGCTCGCATATTGAAGCCGCCCTGCGCATCCTGCAGGCGCTCATCGACCGCAACCAGAAGCCGGCGCTGGGCTTGGAGATGTTCGGATGGGATGGGCAGGCCGGTCTGGATCACTATTTGGCGGAACCGGACATGGCGCCCGATCTGTTTCTCCAAGAAGCTCGCTGGAAGGAGAACTGGGGCGGTGGTTACAACGACTATGCGCCGCTCATCGACTTCGCCCGCTCCCATCACTTGCCCGCGCTCGCCTTGAACCCGCCCAAGCCGCTCGTGCGCCGGGTGGCGAAACAAGGACTCTCCAGCGCCTTGAAGGATCCCGAGATGCTGCGCTGGAAGATGCGCGATGAAGTCCTCTCCGACGAGCCCGCCTATCGCGAGATCATCGTGTCACAGCTCCGGGCCTGCCATAGCGGCCTCTCCGAAGAAGCCTACCAGCGCATGTACGAGGCCGCCGTGTTTCGGGACGAAGGCATGGCCAAGACAATCTCCGACTATCTCAGCCGTCGTGCGCCCGGTGTTGGACCGGTGGTCAGTTACACTGGCGGCGGCCATATCCAGTACCGGCTGCCGGTTCCTAACCGTGTCCTCCGAAGGCAGAACGGCTCTCTTCGACAACGCACCCTGTATCTCATGTCGTATGAGCCCAAGCGAGAGGATGAGATCCGCACGCTCCTGGCCCAGTCGATTGCGGATTACGTCTGGCTGACCCCAACCAGCGCGCAGGGGGCCCCGCGACGCTGCCTCTAGCCGCCCTAGAACACGATCGTGTACTGGAGCCGGAACCGGTTCTCGATCAACGTCACAGCCCCGCTGAGGGTATCAACCGCGCTGAGATGCGTGGTGACCACCCCGTAGTCGAACTGCAACTTATGCTCATGCCCGTTGAGGTACCAGTTTACGCCGCCAACGCCGGATGTCATGAGGTCCTGCGCTGCCCGGGTGTCCGGGTCCATTGCGCTCCACCGCCCGACCACCTCCAGCGTCCCCGGCAGAATGAAATAGCCGGCCTGGACATAGTACCCCGTCGCGTTCCCGATCTGTTTGGAGTGGTCGTGGGTGTTGACATTCCGGACGAAACCTTCCCCTTGAAGGGAGAAGCCCCTGTACTTGAAAACGAAGTCCACGCCCGTCGTTCCGATATCCACGATTCCCTGATCCAACAGCCGCCCGTTGCCGAGTGAGGCGATCGCGGTGACAACCTGGGTGCTGCTGCCATTCCCAGACACGGTGGTGTTCGTCTGAAGTCCGGCGTTGTAGCCGTAGCTTGCGCCCACCGCTACTTGCGGCGTCTCCGAATAGACGAGATCGCCTTCGGGGTATCCCGGTTTCCCCAGCAGATCGGCCGTGATCCTCCCGACATACATCAGTTCATTCGCGTTGCCTGGCGTATTGAGGCCAAGCCGGGTCAGGTTGATGCCCGCCCCGTTGAACACTCCGAAGGCATAATTGAAGGGATATTTCTTCTCATCGCTGTGAATGGTAAACCCCTGATCGCGGCGATCAATGGTGTTTGGCACAAAGGCCTCGGCGACGAAGCCCCGGTCCACAAACTGAAGGAGCGCCGAGGAGACGAACTCCTGTCGCCCGAAGTGCGTGCGGTACTGGCCGACTTTCAGGTTGGCCCAGGGAATCTGCTTGAGGTCGATGTAGGCGTCATAGAGCTGTGTGGTGGAACGAGTCGTGGTTGGCTGCGTGGTCGTGCCGTTGGTGTCGTTGCGAAATTGGACAAAGTAGGTGGTTTCAGGATTGAACGCGAACCCTTCGAAGACCAGCCGGGCTCGTCTTACGTCGAACTCGCTTATGTCCTCTTTAAACTGCCTGGGGTTAATGCTCGAGTCGGAGATGATGGGATAGTTTTTCTTATCCCCGATCGTACCGTAGGCATTGTTAAAAGCGCTGTCGGTGAACCGGAATTGAAGGCGAATGCGGATCTTCAATTGGAACTTGTCCTTGAACTGGGTATAGAGCCCACGGTCATAGCCGAACTTGATCCCCTTGCCGAGGTCCACCGTGTTGTCGCCATCGGCATCCTTGGCTGGAGGAGTTGCCTTCGGCTTTTCCTCCGCCTGGCCGGCTTCCTTGAGCGCCTGGTCATATTCCTGCTGCGTAATCACGCCCTTCTTCAGCAACAGGTTTAGCGCCGGATCCGCCGCGGCCGCGGGGATCGCCACACCAAGGAGCCAGGCAGTCACGACGAGTGCAGAAATCGTTGAGCGTCGCATGTTATTGTCTCCTTTATTGCCTAACTTAATAAACTTATGTCCACGAAAAAATACTTCTCTCAAGGATCCGGCACCGGCAGTGTGCCACGCTTGCCGTCCGCAGGCGTCGCGGGTGGCTCCTCTCGCATTGCAGCCGGCCTCCATTTCGTGAAAAACACATATAAAAGATAGCTGTCTATCACAATCGCCAGAACCATCACGCTGTAGGCCCACGGGCTTGCCATCAACTTCACATCGATCAACACGCGGGAGAGACCGAACCCGACGACCCAGGCATCAAAGCTCATGCAGATGCGGCGAAACGTCTCGGCGTCGAGTCGCCGAATGAGGTAGGCGCCAAGCGGAATTCCGACGAGGACGCCCGGAATGATCATCAGGAAGATGCTCTGGCTTTCCGCCGCGAACAGGCCGAGATGGTAATACACCATGGCGGTCAGGCTCGACTCGGCCACGCGAATCAATCCGAGACCGGCCCGGAACTCTCGTTTGACCAGGCCTTGGTTGTTGAACAAAATCGCCAGGGGCGGGCCGGATACGGTGGTGACAGAATACAGGAAGCCAAGCCCCGTTCCGAAAGGAAGACCGATGAGTCTTTCCGATTGAATCGGCCTCCGGATGCCAGCCGCCTGGACCAGGATGAGTGGAAGAAGAACAGAATAGGTGACAAACTTGATCCAGCCCGGATGCAGCGAGGCGAGAAGGTAGCTGCCGACCGCAATACCGGGCAGCAGCCCGATGAGAATGGGATAGACCCGTTTCCATACAGCCGAAACGCTCTCCCGATTGATGAACAGCACATACAGGTTGATGAAGACTTCGATCAGAACCAGGGCGGGGTTCAGGATGCGATTGGTATAGAAAACGAGCGCGACCGGCACCGTGAGCGATGAAAATCCGTACCCGAGAGCCCCGTTCACGAAGGCTGCAAAGAACGTAATCCCCAAGAGCACGATCACGCTGATGTCAAATGAGGGCATGGCTTATCTCCAACGTTGGCGAGAGCTACGAGCGACTGAAATGAAATCCTCCAGGCTGTAGTTGTCGAGAATACCGGCGATGGCATTCCGCACCTCACCCATCGCATCCTGCAGCGGACAGTAGGTCTTCTTCGCGTACGGGCAGTCGCGGCATTTCTTGTAGGCCGTCTTGCTGACACAGCCGATCGGGGCCAACGGGCCGTCCAAGATGCGGATGACCTGTCCCAGCGTGACCTTCGCCGGCGGCTTGATCAGGACATACCCCCCCTGCGCCCCGCGGGCGCTGGCCAACAGCCCGGCGTGCTTGAGCGCCAGCAGGATCTGCTCGAGGAACACGATCGGGATGTTCTGCCGCTCGGCGATCTGATGCCGCCGGACCGGGGTCCCGCCATAGGCCTTGGTGAGCTCGATCAGGGCGCGCAGGGCGTACTCACTTTTCTTCGAAAAGCGCATGGATTTCTTTTAAAGTTTATAAAGTAAGTCGACATAGTACACATATGCGCAGTGCCCGTCAAGCGATTTTTTCCGGAGCGGGCTCGGCACGTGACATCACCTTCCGGCTTCGTTATAATGCCGCCCCCGTAGCTGAAGACACGGCCTCATTCGGACGCGGTGGGCGCGGGAGGGGCGTCTGCGGGGCCCCCTCCCGCTACGATTGCTCGGCCTGGCGTCAGGCAGGCAAAAGGACCCCCATGGAACTGGTTTTCCTCAGGCACGGACTGGCCGCGGACAGAGAAGAGTGGAAGGGCACCGATGAGGACCGCCCGCTGACGGCGGAGGGCGTGGACCGGACCAAAGAAGTGGTGCGGGGCCTCCGGGCCCTCAAGGTCCGCCCCGACGCCATCCTTTCAAGTCCCCTGCTGCGGGCCCGGGAAACGGCCGAGATCGCCAAGAAGGGGCTCATCACCGACGCGAAAGTCGAATTGGCGGACGAACTGACCTCCTCAGCGGCACCGGATCAGCTCATCTCCCGACTCGCCGACCTGGCGGAAAAACCCGTGGTCCTCTGTGTCGGCCATGAGCCTCACATCAGCACGACCATCTCCGAGATGGTTTCGGGCAGGACAGCCGCCTCCTTCGACGTGAAGAAGGCCGGGGCCTGTTGCATCCGGTTCACCGGCATCCCGAAAGCCGGAGCCGGTACCATGTTGTGGCTCCTCCCGCCCAAGTTCCTGCGCCTCATCGCAACGCGATAAGGGAAGATTGCGGCGGCCCTAACTTGCGGACGGCTGCCCGCGCTCGCTGACGGTATCGCCGGTACTCTTTCTTCACCTCGTTCCGGCACGCCAGGTCCAATTTCCTGGCCAGCCGGAGGAACTGGTCCCGGTCGCAGTAATCGCCCAGGGTGCGCTGGAGCCGTTTGAGCGCGGCCACCATTCTGGGATCCCCCCGGCCCGCCTCGAGAGCGATCTCCGCCTGGTACCGGAGCGACTTGATCAGCAAACGCAGCCGATGGAGTTCCTTGCGCGTGGCCTCCGGCGACAAGCCGCGCAAGGCTGTATCCAGACGCACGGCACGATCCCGGCTGAGCGTGGCGAAGCGCTCAGCCAGAAAAGCGGCGGGGCGGCGCATCCGGGTGACCGACAATCCGGCCAATCGCGTCCGGATTATTTCCGGATAGCCGGCGCGCGCCACGGCCCACTCTTCATCCCGTACCGCCACGTCCATGCGGGACCGATCAGGGACAGATGCCCCCCGACGCCGGAGGAACTGTTGAAAGACATACAGCGTTCGCAGATCGCTCAGCCACGAGACACAGTCTGCCAGCCGAGCCGCGATCCGAGGCCGTTGAAGGAACTCTGCATAGGCCTGCAGTCGTCGCAGATGGGTCCGGAGGCGATGCACCGTTTCGGGATGGAAGGGCGGCTTCCGGAGCGCACGTGCGAACGCGAGTGCGCGGGTACGCACCTTCGTCACGTGCTTTTCGACGGCGTCCAGCCTCACAGCGGGAGCGGGGACGGTGCCGACGGCTCGCCGCAACGGCATCGCACGTGCACGTCCTACAGCTTGCATGGCTCTCTGCCTGATGGAAGACCCCCCTCACACGAGAGTATACCGCCCTTGACCGGCCAAGAGTGCTTCGATACGCTGGACGCTGATGCGGAAGCCTCGCAAGATCAAACCGGCCATTCGCCTCACGGCCAAACCTGCCCGGCCGCACGGAGGCAAACACGGAGTCAAAGGGTACAACCGCAAGAAGGCGAAGGTGCGCTGGCCACGGGAAGAGCAGGAATAAAAGGACCAAGGATCCGGGACGAACAGCCGTCAGCGGAACGCCTGGAAAATCAGCGTCGTCCCATACGCCACCAGCCCCGCCCCAGGCAACGTGAACAGCCACGCGTAGACGATCCGCATCGTCACCCCCCAGCGCACCGCCGAGAGCCGGGTGACGGCACCCACTCCAATGATGGAGGACGTGATGGTATGCGTAGTACTGACAGGCATGCCGAAATGCGCCGTCCCCAGCAGGATCAACGCCGCGCTGGTCTCAGCCGCAAACCCATGCACCGGCTCCATCTTGATGATACGCATCCCCAACGTTTTGATGATGCGCCACCCGCCCGCCGCCGTCCCGAGCCCCATCGCGATGGCGCAGGAGAGGAGGACCCAGGTCGGCACCGCGACCTGGTCGAGGCGACCGGCCGACACTAGCGCGAGGGTGATGATCCCCATAGCTTTCTGCGCGTCGTTTGCGCCGTGACTGAACGCCATCAAGCTGGACGAGATGAGCTGCAGCCGTCGAAATGCTTGATTGGCCGCTCCACGCGGAACCCGAAAGACTACCCAGTAGGTCGCGAGGATGACCAGATACCCCAGCACGAACCCCACAAGCGGAGAAAACAGCATCGCCTCCAGTACCTTCTGCAGACCTGACAATTTGACGGCTGACATGCCGCTCTGCGCGAGCGCGCCGCCGATGATCCCGCCAATGAGGGCGTGAGACGAACTCGTCGGGAGCCCCAGCATCAGGGTAAAGAGATTCCACGCAATCGCGCCAATCAGAGCGGCTGCGACTGTGGATTGCTGGATCAATGAGGCCTCGACGATCCCCCCGCCGATCATCTTGGCCACAGCGGTGGACATGAAGGCGCCCGCAATATTCAAGACTGCGGCGAGCAGCACCGCGCGTCCAGGGGTCAGAACATGGGTTGAGACGACTGTGGCGATCGCATTGGCACTGTCGTGCCAGCCGTTCGAGAAATCAAACGCCAGGGCAAGGATCACGACGAGAACCAAAAGAAGGGTAGGGTCAATCATGGCCGGGCGGGAAGTCTAATTGAACAGCGGTGGGAATGGTGTGGGGCAGATCGCGTCAAGCATGCTTCAACAAAATGCGTTCGAGGATGTTGGCCACATCCTCACAGCGATCGGTGCCCTCCTCAAGACTCTCATAGATCTCTTTCCACTTGATGACGGCCATCGGGTCCTTCTCGCCCTCGAACAAGCGGGCGATGGCGTCCCGCGTGATGCGATCCGCATCATTCTCCAGGCTGTTGACCGTGACGAAGCAGGCGTTCAAATCGGTCGTCTTACCCAACTGCGCGATGCCGCGGCCGAGTTCTTCGCACGCCCGGTGAATGATGTCCGCCAGTTGGATCGCCTCGTGCGTCGGCTTCTCGATCGTGTAGATGGCCATCCGGTCGGTGACCGCTTCGATACAGTCCAGCACGTCGTCGATCGCGCTGGCCAGCCCGTAGATGTCCTCCCGATCGATCGGCGTGACGAAGGTCTGGTTCAATTTCCTGATGATCGTATGGGTGATGGCGTCCCCAGCCGACTCGATCCGTTTGATCTCCCGGGCCTTGCGGTCGACATCCTCGTAGGACTCCATCATGTCTTTCAAGCGGCGGCTGCCGAGGACCATGTTCTGCGCCGCCTCATTGAACATCTCGAAAAAGGCGGGCTCGCGCGGGAAGAGATTGAACATACGGGATGGCTCCGTGGATGGGTTGTGCCTTGCGATTTCAGGCGACCGCCAGCATAACTCGTTCACCGGGATAAATCAACGCTGCCGTCTCTCCGATTTATTTGATTTCTTTCAACACCTCTCGCCAGGCCTGCACCATGGCCGGGTCCACATCCACCAACACGACCGCCTGAAGCGCCTTCGGGATAAACGCCCGAATCTCCTTGATCATCATCGCGGCTGCATCCGCGTGGGCCACGCCACCTACGCCGGTACCCATCCCCGGGATGGCCACCGAGGCAAAGCCGCGCGCATCCGCCAGCGCAAGCGCCGCCCGCGTGGCGAGCGCCACGTTCTGAGGATCGATCCGCATGGCCGGTGCGGGCATCGTGGGCGCATGGATGATGGCCTGGTAGCGGGTCCTCCCGCCCGAGGTCAAGACTGCGCTGCCGACCGGAATCGGCGCCTGCCGCTGCGCTTCCTCATCCACCTCGGGCCCTGCCGCGCGCTTGATGACGGCTGCCACACCGCCGCCCATGATGCCGCGGCTGTTCGCCGCGTTCACGATCGCCTGCACGTCCACCTCCAGGATACTGCCCTGCACCAAGCGGACCTGCATTCGTTTACTTCCCACCGCCAGAGCGAACCTTTAGAGTCCACCGATCGCGTACCGCAAGCGCGCCTCGGCGATCTTCGCGTTGTATTGCGTCTCCGCCAGCCTGGTCTCCGCGGCGGTGACCGCCACCTCGCTCTGTGTGATCTCCACGATCGAGCTCAAGCCTAACTTGTACCGCTGGCTGGCGAGCGAGAGGGCCTCGCGCGCAATCGATACTTGTTGTTCCGCAACCTTAATTTGTTGGATCAACGTCACCAGATCGAAAAAACTGTCTTTGACCTCCAACTGGACGTTCTGCGAAACGGCGAGATAGATGGCCTGGGTCTCCAGTTGTTGGGCGGTGGCCTCCGCCACCTGGTTCTGGATCAGAAAGCCTGTGAAGAGCGGCACCGACACGACACCGCCCACGCCCCACCAGCCGCCTTCCTGAAGGTTGGGGCGGTTGGAAATGTGCTCCGTGTCCCCTGCGCTTCCGACCACTTGAAGGACGGGATAGTTCAGAGTGTTGGCGGCCCTGATACGATGCTCGGCCGTTCGCACCCGCTCTTTCAAGGCCAGCAGCTCCGGCCGACGGCCCATCGCTTCGGCCAGGAGATCACCAAGAACCTGTGGGGGTTCCACCGAAGGCGAGACTTCTTCCAACGTGTACGCCGCCGACCCTTCGATCCCCATGGCATTGTTCAACTCCGCAAAGCCTGTGGTAAGGTCGTACCTGGCCCGAATCACGAGAAACTCCGCATCGGACAACTGGACTTGAACCAACCCGAGGTCGAGTTTTGATTTCAGTTGATTGCGATACAGAGTCTCGACTTGACGCTTGAGAACATCGCGCTCCCTCACGGTCTGCTCCGCGATCTCAACCAGCCGCTTGCGCTTCAGCACGTTGAAGTAAGCCCGCTCAACGCCTAACACCACCTCCGCCCGGCGCGTCATAGTCTCCTTCTCGAACCTGGCCCTGTCGGATCGTTGCGCATCAACCCGTGACGCAGTCTGGCCGAAGTCATACACCGTCTGGCTCGCCACCACCCCGACGGTCACGTCACTCTGGTTCGGCTGGATCAGCGCTCCCGCAAAACGTAGGACCGAGTTGGCCCGAAGCGCGCCGTTGGTCTGGAACGCCGCTCCTCCGACCTGGGGATAGTAGGGCGACTCGGCTTGCTTGGCCCGCGCCTCGGCTCCTTGAACAGCGAACGTGGCGGATTGGAGGGCTGGATGTTTATCCAAGGCGGTCTGGATTGCTTGCTGGAGAGTCAGCCGCGGCGGTTCACCGGACGTTGCAGCCGGCTGGGTCCACGCCTGTTCAACCAGAGCCATCACAATGACCAGTACTATCACTCCGATCACGCTTGGCCGCATGCGTTTTCCTCCTTGTGATTGAGACAGGAAAGATTGCGTGGTAGGCACGAAAGCGAACTAATACTTCTGGCTGCTTGGCTTTCCGGAGGGAAGATTGTATGGAGACGCCTTGGCCGGCTTGCCGTCAACCAGTTGGCTCTTGCCGACGACGACGATATCCTCGGCACCTGTGAGACCGGATGTCACTTCGACCCAGACCCCATCGTCGATGTCCGTCGTGATGCTGACCTTGCGAGCCATGCCCTGGTCGACCACGAAGACCGCTTTGGACGAACTGTCCGCGACCAGCGCCGCCGGCGGAACCACCAAGGCATTCTGATGCTGACGGAGGGTGAGGATCACTTCCACAAACATCCCGGACACCAAGGCCTCCCCGGGATTGGGGATGTCGATCTCCACCAGCATGGTGCGGGTACTAGGATCAAGCGACATCGTGGAGCGGGTGACGGTCGTCTCGATCTTCTTTTCAGCCGGTTCCGTGAGAACGATCGTGGCTGGCGTTCCCTTCTTCACGAAGGGTGCATCCTCCTGGGGAACATTGACATAGAATCGCAGGGTGGACACATCCATGATCGTGAAGAGGGGCACCGCCTGCGTCGCGGAAGATGTCGCGCCTTGAACGAGCGCGCCGGGGTCGGCAAACCGGGCGGTCAACACCCCGTCGTACGGCGCACGCACCTTCGTGTAATCCAACCACGTCTGTCTTTGCTCCAAGAGATGCTGTGCGGCCTTCGCCGACGCCTCCGCCACATCAACATCCTGCTTGGCGATGACATCAGGGGCCTGCTTCCAGACCTGCGCCAACCGCTCGTACGTCACCTTCTTAATAGTGTAGTCCGCCAGAGCCTCCTCATACTGTTGCTCGATTTCCGGCGCGTCGATCACCGCCAGGACTTGTCCCTGCTTCACCCGGTCTCCTTTGTCATAATTGACAACCTTCAGATAGCCGGCGACCTTGGCATAAATCGTCGTCTGCTGAAGAGGCGAGACGGTAGCCGGCAGGCGGAGCGTGGCAGCCACGTCGCGCCGTGCCGGTTTGACAACCTGCACTTCCGGAACGCTCCCGGATTCCTTGGCGGCCCCAAGGGTCTTGGCGGCGGATAGAGACACTCCCTGATCGACGGGCTGTGTACCTGATTCCAACACCCAGAAACCAGCGCCGAGCAGGAGCGCAACGCCGACGCCGACCACCAATAACTTCATCCGTGGACTTTTCGGCGCGAGGGGTCCCTCAGGCGACATGGGATGCCCTTCCATTCGGCGCGCGGGCGGCCATGCTGTGCAGGATCGGGACCACCAGCAATGTCATCACGCACGAAACCGCGACCCCGCCGATCACAGCGCGGGCCAGGGGGACATTGGTTTCCGCCCCCTCGCCGAATCCGACCGCCATGGGGAGCAGTCCCAAGCATGTTGCCAACGCCGTCATCAGAACCGGCCTGAGCCGCAGGCGACCGGCCATGACGACGGCCTCCTGGACCGGAACGCCGTTCTGGATGAGGGCGTTGGCGAAGTCCACCACCAGGATGCTGTTCGACACGACAATCCCGATCATCATCAAGGTTCCGATCAGCGATTCCAGATTAACCGAGGTACCCGTGAGCAGCAGCATCCAGACGACCCCGATGAGCCCTAGCGGCACGGCCACGAGAATCACGAGCGGGTCGCGATACGAGCGGAACAGCCCCACCATGACCAGGTACACCAGCACCGCCGCAAGCGGCAGCGTGACGGTAAAACCTTGGATGGTCGCTCGCATGCTGTCGAGTTCCCCTTTCATCGCCATCGTCACATCCTTGGGCAGCGTTACGCCGGCCAGCGCGTGCTCGACCCGCCGGGCCACGGCTCCAAGGTCATTGCCAGCCACGCCAAACATCACATCCACAGCGCGCTGCAAGTCATAGTGATCTATCGTCTCTGGGCCGGTTTTCCGCTCCATCGTCACCACATCCTTGAGCAGGACCGGCAGCTTATTCCCATCGCCGGCATACAGGCCACTGGAAGGCAAGGTCGGCATGCCCGCGAACGGCGTGTTCTGGAGCGAGAAGGTCGAGCCGCCAAGCCGTCCTGAGCCCACCACCGTGACCGGCAGATCGGTGATGCGCGTCCCAATCAGAGGTGTTAACAGGAAGTCTTCAAACCGCGTCAGGTTCTGCTCGGGGTATTGTGCGACCACGAAATAGGCGTTGTTGGTCTTGGGGTCGATCCAATACCCTGGGTCGCCGCTGATGTTCGAACTCAACGCTGTGACCACATCCGACAGCACCTGTTGCTCGGTCAAGCCCAGCAACCCCGCCTTCACATGGTCCACGTTCAAGTGGATCTCCGGATAATCCATCCCCTGCCGGACCCGCACATCGAGCGTCCCGTGAACGGACGCCACGACGTCGCGGACCTTCGTCGCCGCGTCGTTCAGGTCAGCCAGCTTCGGTCCGCTGATCTTGATGTCCACAGGGGCTGGAAGCCCGGCGTTGATCACGTCGCTGACCACTCCGCCGGTCTGGAACGAGAACTTGAGTCCCGACACATCACGGCGGAGATCGGCACGAATCCGATCTATGTACTCGTCGGTCCGTCCCGCGTGCCCTTTGACGAGGCTGACTAGGACGAACGCCTGGTGTGGGCCGGCGACCGGCGTGTACAAGACCATCCACCCTTGCGGCAATCCCACGTTCGACACGATCTGATCCAATTCGCCTTGGGGGATGTCCTTGCGGATGATCTCTTCGATGCTCCCCACGATGGCCTCGGTCTTCTCCAACCGCGTGCCTTCCGGCGCGGCCACATGCAGGATGAACTCGCCGGCGTCCACTTTGGGAAAGAATTCCGCCGCCAACTGAGGAGCTAGCGCCATCGATACGACGAAGACCCCCGCGACAGCGGAGATGACAATCGCCTTGCGCCTCAATCCCCACCGCAAGAACGCCACATAGGCGCTCGCCAGGAGCTCAAACGGGCTGAACCGCCGCTCGCCCTCCTGCGCATGCGCCCCTTCCCGATGATAGGCCGCGATGGCCACCGGCGCCACCGTGAGGGAGGTGATGTACGAGGCCCCCATCGCATATGCCACCGCCAAGGCCAGCGGGATGAACAGAAACCGGATCGTGCCGGTGAAGAACATGATCGGCAGATAGACGATCAGAATGCTGACCGTGATGACCAGCAGCGGTAGCGCGACTTCAGAGGCCCCATCCGCCGCTGCTTCTCTTACCGACTTCCCCATCTCCAGATGCCGGTGGATGTTCTCCAACACAACGATGGAGTTATCCACCAACGTGCCCACGGCCAGGGCCAGCCCGCCGAGTGTCATGATGTTAATGGAATGACCGGTGAAGTAGAGCAACACCAAGGCGGTGGTGATGGACAGCGGAATGGCCAGCGCGATAATGAGCATGGATCTAATGCTGCCGAGGAACAGCAGGATCATCACGCAGGCCAGTCCCCCGCCCAGGAGCATCTCATGTTCGACGGTCGCCAGCGCCTGTCTAATGTACAGGGACTGGTCGAAGATCAGCTTGACCTCCAGGTCCGAAGGAATTCCTTTCAACTTGGGCAAGGCCTCCCGGATGCCATCGAGCACGGCCAGGGTGTTGGCGCCCGCCTGTTTGAGGATCGGCACGTACACAGAACGCCGTCCGTTCACCCGCACGACATTCACCTGGACCGCCGTGGAGTCCGCCGCCGTGCCGACATCCTTCAGATAAACCGAGACCCCGTTGACGACTTTGATCGGGAAGTCATTCATCTCCTTGACCAGCGAGACGATGCTGTTGCTGTAGACGTTGTAGTCGAAATCGCCGATCTTGACATTCCCCGCCGGCACCAGGAGGTTCTCGGCGTTGACCGCCTTGACGATCTCGTTCGTGCTGATCCCGCGCGCCAACATCTTCTCCCGATTGAGAAAGACCGTGATCTGCCGCACCGCGCCGCCGAACGTGGGCGGGAGCGAGACGCCCTGGACCGTGCCCAACTGCGGACGGACCGAGAAATAGGCGAGGTCGCGGACCTCCTTCTCGCTGAGGGTCGCGCTGTCCAAGGTCAGATTGGCGATCGGAAGATTCTGCGCCCCGAACTTGATGATCGTCGGCGGAAACATGCCTTTCGGCATGAACCGCAGGGCGGAATAGGTCAGGCTGGTGATCTCGGCCAAGCCGGCGTCGACATTGTAGTTGGGATGGAAATAGACCTTGATCAGACTGACGCCAGGGAGGGAGCGGGACTCCATGTGCTCAACGTAGCTGGCCTGAAGGAAAAGCTGCTCGAGCCGCAGGGTGACGGCCCCCTCCATCTCAGAAGGACCCATCCCTTTGTAGAACGTGGCGACCGCCACCACTGGGATGTTGATCTCGGGGAAGATGTCCCGGACCATCTTCTGGTAAGACACCGCCCCCAGGATCACGACGATCAGGCTGATCGCGACAACTGCGTATGGGTTCTTCAGCGAAGCTCTAACCATGACAGTGTATCCTAAAGAAAAATTCTGAGTGCTTCAACGAGAGTCTATTGCCCACCATCAACATACCAACATCGTTTCCTCTAACGTCCTGCCAGCCGTGGGCGGCGTGAAAAAGCAGTGTAGAGGCCGTCAAACAACGCAATGCCCCGCGATTCGAGCTCACTATCTGAGAGCCCTGCCAGCAACCAACCCTTCAGAACGATGTCGATCCCCTCGGCCTCCGGTCTCGCATAACGGCCATCCCGAAGGTCTATGTCATGGACAATCTCCGCGACTACATGCAGAGCCGGTTCTTTCAAGTTGAACGCAGAGAGCATCGTTTCGAACGTGCACCGATCACCCTTGTGTCCGAATTCGGCGTCTCGCATGTCGAATGTGACTTCATCAGGCTTGGGGTCAGTAGCGTAGCGGATCTCAGCCTTCGGATCGATAAATTGACGAATGAGCCAGGCGCACGCAAGCCGATCCACATGGGGGCGCGGCCGTGTGACCCAGCGCTTGTCTCGGTACTCCGAAAGCGTGACCGTGGCAACCGTAGAGTCAGATGAGGACCCTTGACGGAGAGCTTGCTCGATACTGCGTATCTGTGAGGCAACATCTGCTCCTTCAGAAGACTCGAAGAAGTCCACCTGAGCCACCTCCGCATACTTTTTTCGTAGCTTTTCTAGGCGCTCCAAGATTTCTGAGTTGTTCTTCGATTTCTTTAAAGCGCTGAGGGCCTTTTGTACATTTGCCGCTTCTGATTCAATTTCCGAGTATTTCTTCCGGCACGAATCACGGAACAGTTCGATGATCTGCGGATCGGTCAGTCCTTCAAACCGCTCCACGCGCATTACCACAGCTTCACCTTTTGCCTGTTGAACCTCCTGCGCCAGCCACTGGAAGGCCTCTACACACTCATCGCGATCAGGAAGAACATAGACGCCGGCCTTAGGGGTGATCGCCCCTAACCGCTGCAATCGACGCCACAACGCGACCCGCGGGCTCGAGGACGCCTTGGACGGCAGCGAATACGAAAATACCACCCACCCCATAGCGGTTAAGAAGCTTAACGTATATTGCATAAATTTGCA
>VBOD01000125.1 GCA_005877615.1 Nitrospirota bacterium
ATGAAACTCCACCGCATCGCCGCGCTGCTGAGCCGCCACCTGTACCTCTACAAGCGGAGCTTTCCCCGGGTCCTGGAAATCATCTACTGGCCCTTCGTGGATCTCCTCATCTGGGGCTTCATTACGCTCTACCTCGCGCAGTTCAAGGCGGCGCTGCCGAACTTCGTCCTGTTTTTCCTGGGCGCGCTGATCCTGTGGGACGTCCTGTTCCGCGCCCAGCAGGGGATCACGATCTCCTTCCTGGAAGAGATCTGGTCGCGCAACCTGATGAACCTGTTCGCCAGCCCGCTGACCACGGGCGAGTTCCTAGCCGCCACCATGATCCTGAGCGTGAGCAAGGTCCTGGCGGTGTCTTGCGTGACGGTGCTGGCCGCGCTGGCGTTCTACTCGTTCAATATCTTCGTGCTGGGCGTGTCGCTCATACCCTTCATCCTCAACCTCGTCATCGCGGGCTGGTGCATCGGCGTGCTGACGACCGGCCTGATCATGCGGTATGGCCAGGAGGTGGAGGTCCTGGCGTGGGGCATGGTCTTTCTCTTCCAGCCGATCTCCTGCGTGTTCTATCCGCTGAGCGTCCTGCCGGACTGGCTCCAGGCGATCGCGCGGCTCAATCCGGCCACGCACGTCTTCGAGGGCATGCGCGCGGTCATCACCGCCGGGGCGTTTCCCGCGCACGAGCTGGCCTGGGCCGTCGGGCTGAACGCCTTCTACCTCACCGTGCTGGTCTTCTGGTTCCACATGATGTTCGCGGCCTGCAAAGACAAGGGATTATTGGTGCGCGTGGGCGAATGACAACCCCCCCTCGCCCCTTGAGGGAGAGGACAGGGTGAGGGGTTCTTCATCCTCGTAGGGGCGGACCTGCGTGTCCGCCCGGAAGAGGGCAATCACACAGGATTGCCCCTACCCAGAACCCCGCATCCGGGCGCCCCGCTCGCCACCACCCACTCCAACTGCAACGGGTCGAAACGCCGTCTATTTCTCCAATGATCCTCTCAAGGCTACTTCTGGGCGATGTCAGCGTCTGGGATCTCGGAGAAGCGAAACGAGCGCTTTACATCGTCGAGCCGCTTTCCCGCCACCTCAACGTGAGGGTAGATGAAGTAGTTCAGCGGACCGGTGGTGTGGCCGTCTCCCAGTTCCAGATCCCGCCCGATGGTGAACTGGATGCGATCCGCAGGCTGCGTGCCGAAATAGAGATCGCGGCGCTCCTTGTGCTTCCATGCTTCGGACGCATCGATGGGGAACCACCCCACGTCGGGCAGGTGGAACTCTGTCCAGCAGTGATAGCCATCGATCACACCCGTGGTCCGGTCTTCGGAGATAGGGAAGCCGATCTCGAACTGGGCTGGAATGCCGTCCGCCCTGGCCAATGAGATAAAGAGGGCGTGAAAGTCGGTGCAGTTGCCATAGCGCTTGCTGCACGCCCAGAAAGTGTCGCCGTTCCCCCAGCCCACGCCCACCTTCTTGTACTCCATGTTATCGATCACATAGTCGTAGATGGCTCGCGCACGGGCGAGGGGAGATGGACCGGTTTGAGGCAGTTCGGCGCGCACCCTATCGATGAGCGGGCCGGAGATCGGCACTCTTTGGTCTGGGCCCAAGGAAAGCGCCAACTCCTTCCGCTCACTTGGGCTGTATGCTCTGATGGCGGATGATGCCAGTCGCTGCTGCTTAAACACCCGGCGCTGAGTAATGTAGTCCACCACAACAGTGATGGGCTTGCCATCCGAACGATCCACGTGCCCATGCCAGAACTTGTTGCCATACCGGCTCTCGATCGTCTCCCGACCAGGGATACTCGCCTTGACATCGCGGCGGAGGATCGCCTGGTGGGCATCGGTGACGGCGAGTGGAATGAAGACATCGATAGGGCCGGTGCCGGCCGGCTGTGCCGGGACCTCCGCCTCATACGTGAAGGAGAAGGTGCGCGCGTTGTCTTGATCCGCTTCGCCAGCGCTGCAAGCGACAGCCAATGACATTCCTAGCACACCAGTGAGTATCACTCGCAGGTTTCTTGGCGCACCTAACATGCCGTCCTCCTTTCGACTATTCGCCACTCTTGCCTCTGCAAAACACCGAGGCCGATTTCATATTCCCGTTTCCAGCTTACAGCGTAGACGCCTCCGCCTGATGCGTCACGATATTGCGTGAGCCTCAACGCTATCGGTGCCGGTATGCGGCAGATCCAGCCGGTAATCCACGGTAATGCGCGCCGCGCCGGCCTGCATCTGTCCGATCACCGCGGCGCTGGCGAATCCCTCGTCGCGAAACAATGCCAGCACCGCGGCGACCGCCTGCGGCGCACAGGTGACCAGCAATCCGCCGCTCGTCTGCGGATCGCACAGGAGCGCCTGCTGCCAAGGCGCGAGATCGTCCGGCAGACGTACGTCATGGCCGTAACTTGCCCAGTTGCGCCCGGCGCCGCCGGTGTTGTAACCCTGTTGCGCGAGCGACAGCGCCGCCGGGAGAACCGGCAGCGATTCGAACGCGACGCGCGCGCCGAGCCGCGAGCCGCGGCAGATCTCGGCGAGATGGCCGAGCAGGCCGAAGCCGGTGACATCGGTCATCGCGTGCACCCCCGCCGTCTCCGCCAGCCGATGGCCGACGGTGTTGAGCTGCGTGGTGGTGGCCAGCATCTGCCGGTATCCCTCCTCCGGCAGCGCGCCCTTCTTGAGCGCGGCGCTGAGAATCCCGATGCCCAGCGCCTTGCCGAGCACGATGGCGTCACCGGAGCGTGCGGTGCTGTTGCGAATGACGCGCTGCGGATGAATCACGCCGAGCGCCACCAGGCCGTAAATCGGCTCGACCGAATCGATCGAGTGGCCGCCGGCGATGGGAATGCCCGCAGCCTCGCACACCGAGGTCCCGCCCGCGAGAATGTCCTGAATCACGTTCACCGGCAGTTTGTCGAGAGGCATGCCGACGATGGCAAGCGCGAAGATCGGACGCGCGCCCATGGCGTAAATGTCGGACAGCGCGTTGGTCGCGGCGATGCGCCCGAAATCGAACGGGTTGTCCACGATCGGCATGAAAAAATCGGTCGTGGCGACGACCGCCTGCTCGTCGTTCAAGCGATACACGGCGGCATCGTCGCTGGTCTCGATACCCACGAGCAGCGCCGGATCGAGGAACGGGCGCGGGACCTTGGCGAGGATTTCCGCAAGCGCGGCGGGCGCGATCTTGCAGCCGCAACCGCCGCCGGACGTCAAACCGGTCAATCGAACATCTGACATAGCACGCCTCCATTACATTGGCGGAAGAGAGTGGGAGTCGAACCCACCAAGGACCGGCTGACGGCCCTTACCGGATTTGAAGTCCGTTCGCCCCACCGGGGTGCGAGTCTCTTCCGGAAACCTGTGCCTCGCGCCGGCCGCTATCGGTGTCGGCGCTTTCCTTGATGCGTTCGACCAGCAGGGTCGGGTCGCGCACGCGGTGGGCGTCGCCGACGCGGCGCGAAAACCCGGTCTTGTCGAAATACTCGAGGATCCGGATCGCGATCTTGCGACCCGTTCCGATGTGGTCGCGGAACTCCGAAGCCGTCACCTCGCCCTTTTCCGCCGCGAGTTCTGAGACAACGCGCGCGAGTTCGGCGATCGCCTCGCGCGTGAAGAAACGGTCGTGCATCACCTCGTAGGTGTCACCCAGCATCGTCACGCGCTGCAACAGACTGCGCACCTGCGGCTCGGGCGCCGTGAGCGTCCGCGCGATGTCGCGCACCCACGGCGGCTGAAACGGCGTGGCCTGAAGCAACGGCGCCACTGCGCGCCAGAGCTTCTCTTCCGCGCCGGTGAGTGTGATGCGATGCTGCGGCAGATGCAGCCACGGGCCGTGACGCGCCACGCGCTGCCCGGCCAGCAACTGATCGATCAACGCCGTGAACATCTCCCACGGCAGATCCGGGGTCGCCAGCCGGCGCAAGCGCCGGCCTTCGAGGCCGAGCACCTCCGGGGCGCGGGCGTGTTCGGCCGCGAGCGCCGCCAGCACTTCCTGCTGCGTCGTCTCCCAGCGCAGCGGCGCAAAACCAAAGCGGCCGGCGCCGGCGACGTTGACCACCACCATGGGGATCTCGCGATACAGCGTCTCGGCAGCCTTGGCGCGCAGATTAAAACTGCGCGCGAACCATGACAGATCCACACCCGCCGGCGCGTCGTTGAGCAACTGTTGCAATGCATCGAACATTGTGGGACGCTCCAGTGCCGCGAGCACCGCCAGACGCGCGGGCGTACGCACCTTACGCGCCGGCGCAAACGGATCGAGCACCACCCCGCCCGCGAGCGTCTGCTGGGCCGACTGGTCGCGCAAGATAAGGCGGTCGCCGCGCAATGCGCCGATGGGCCGATCGAGCACGATCT
>VBOD01000126.1 GCA_005877615.1 Nitrospirota bacterium
CGAGTGCCGGTGGCGCGGGATCGTCGCGCCGGGAGCGTAGCGCATCAGCACGGCTTTCCGGTCTCCCTCCTCCCACAGGACCTTCCAGTGCACGCCCAGGCGCCGCTCCTGCCACGGTCGGTCGTCGGCCGTGACGTACAGGCTCCGCGGCGGCTCGCTCACTGGGCTACCCTGCCACGGAGATGTTCGAAGAACGTCCTGTTCGAGGGGATATCGAGATATTGCCCGGTGGCCGATCGTCGATCCTGCAGGCAATGCGCGATCGTATTTCTTGGGCGGCGCCCGCGTGACCGCGCATCCTGGGGCGGAGTGGACCTGGACGGGTTCGGGGAGAGCCAAGGTCGCTTGCCGCGCGACGGCCACCGTGAGACCTGCTCCCCCGACTCCAACAATGAGAGGCCCAGACCGGCCACAGGGTGTCGCGCCAAGGGCAACTGAAGCCCGGAGCGCCTATCAGTGAGCGACCGGCAGGACCTCTCTCCGCGCAGTGTCTCGCGGGCCCCGGGAGGAGCGCAATGAATTTCTTCGTCGGCCTCGACTGGGCGAGTCAGGCACACGCCGTGTGCGTCCTCGATGTCGCGGGCCAGGTGTGCTGGCAGGGCAGCGTGGAGCACTCGGCCGAAGGCTTGGCGGAGCTGCGCCGACGTCTGGCGCGCTTCGGCCCGCCCGCCTCCCTCCCCATCGCCATCGAACGCCCCTCGGGCCTCGTCGTCGATACCCTGATGGACGCCGGCCATCCGGTCGTTCCCATCCACCCCAACGCCCTGAAGGCGAGCCGTCCCCGCTACTCCGCCGCGGGCAGTAAGAGTGATCCGGGCGATGCCTTCATCCTTGGCGATCTGCTCCGTACCGACGGCCATCGCTTCCGCCCGCTCCAGCCCCTGTCCGACGCGACGCGCGCGCTCCGCGCCCTCGTGCGCAGCCGCGACGATCTGGTCGCTGCGCGCGTCGCCCTCGCCAATCAGCTCCGGGCGCTGCTCGACTGCTTCTGGCCCGGGGCCGCGGCGATCTTCGCCGACGTCGATTCGCCCATCGCCCTCGCCTTCCTGAGCCGCTATCCCACCCCCCACAGCGCCGAGCGGCTTGGCGAGAAACGCCTCACGCGCTTCCTGGTGCAGCACGCCTACTGCGGCCGCCGGCCGGTCCCCGAGCTCCTCGCGCGGTTGCGCGCGGCGCCCATTGCGCAGACGGGTGAGCTCGAGGCGGAAGCCAGTGGGGAGGTCGTCCACGCGCTCATTGCGGTGCTGCTTCCGCTCGTGACCCAGATCCAGCAGCTCTCGGCGGCCATCGCCGCCGCCCTGCCGCAGCACCCCGACGGCCCCCTCCTGCAATCGCTGCCGCGCAGCGGCAGCGTAAACGCCGCCCAGATCCTGGCCGAGCTCGGGGATGACCGCACCCGCTTTTCCACCGACGAGCAGCTGGCGGCCGAGGGAGGCGTCGCGCCCGTCACCCATGAATCCGGCAAGCACCGCGCCGTCAGCTTTCGCTGGGCGTGCAACAAACGCCTCCGTCAGGCGCTCACCACCTTCGCCGACAACTCGCGCCACGCCTCGCCCTGGGCGGCGGCGATCTACGCCGCCGCACGTCGGCGGGGCTGCCATCATCCCCACGCGATCCGCGTGCTGGCCCGAGCGTGGGTTCGCGTCCTGTGGCGCTGCTGGCAAGACCACCGTCCCTACGACGTCATGCTTCACTGTGCCGCCCAGCGCGCGGCCGCCGCATGACAACTCGAGGGTTGACACAGGATGTCTCACGGGACGTCCACCTCGATCGCGGTGCCATTGACGCGAACGGGATAGACGGCCACCGCGAGGTCGTCGTCCACGCGACACCGCCCCGTCGTGAGCTCGAAGTCGTAGCCGTGCCAGGGGCAGACGACCGTGTCTCCCTCGAGCCACCCCTCGGCGAGCGGACCCTCTTCGTGTGGGCAGACCGGGCTCGTGGCGAAGAACCGCCCGCCGCCCGCGTTGAAGACGGCGAGCGCAATCCCGTCGCGCTCGACGAGCGTGCCTTTCCCGACGGGGATGGTTCCGACCTCGGCGACCTTCACGAACGGCATCAGCGTCGCTCCTTCGACGCCGCGTCCAACGCGTTCTCGATGATCGAACGAAGCTCCTCGAGGGAGACCAGCCCCTCGACCCGCCGCCCGTTGACGAACAAGGTCGGCGTGGCGAAGACGCCGAGCGCCACGGCCTGGTCCACGTCCGCCTCGACGTCGGGACCGAACCGTCGCTCCTCCACGCACCGGGCGAAGGCCGCGCGGTCGAGACCGAGGGCGCTCGCGTAGGCGAGGAGGTCTTCGTGTCCGAAGGCCGGTTGCCCGGTGAAGAGACGGTCGTGGTACTCCCAGTACCGCCCCTGGGCCCCCGCGCAGCGCGCCGCCTCGTGCGCGGCCCGCGCGCCCGGATGGATCGCGAGGGGGCGGTCCTTGAAGATGAGGCGGACCCGCCCGCTGGAGTCCTGCAGCAGCTGCTCCAGCGACCGCTGGAGCCGACGGCAGAAGGGTCACTGATAGTCGGAGAACTCGACGATCGTGACCGGCGCGTCGGACGGGCCCTTCACCATGGCCGGCGTGACGGTCAGCGTGACCTGCGCCGCCGCGCCCATCGCCCAGGCGCCGACGAGCCCGAGCCCCGGGAGGACGCGTATCCAACTGTAGTACACTCGCCGCGCCCGGCGGGCCCGGCTCGTCACGGGCGTCACGCGGCGAGGATACGCTCGCGGGGAGGAACCATGCAAGAGCTCATGGACCTCGTGTTCGGCACGTACCCCTCCTGGTCACGCCTGGTCGTGCGGCTGATCCTGGGCGTGATCTTCTTCGCGCACGGCGCGCAGAAGGTCTTCGGCTGGTTCGGTGGCCGGGGGCTGTCGCAGACCATCGCGGGCTTCCGCCAGATGAACATCCCGGCCGCGGCGACCGTGACGGCGGCGTGCATCGAGTGCTTCGGCGGGCTCGCCATGATCGTCGGGCTCCTGGCGCGCCCGGTGGCGCTCGCGCTCATCGCCGTCATGCTCGTGGCGATCAAGAAGGTGCACGCGCGGCACGGGTTCTTCCTCAACTGGTCGCTGGTACCTGCCCAGGGCCACGGCTACGAGTTCAACCTGGCGCTGATCGCGATGGCCCTGTCGATCGTGATCGGCGGCGCCGGCGTCCTGTCGATCGACGGGCTGATCGCGCCGTGGCCCTAGGCCCGGCGCCGCGCTAGGCCGCGCGCCCGCCCTCCTCGACGAGCGAGGTGATGACGTAGGTGCCGCTCTTCTCGTCCCGCTCGAGCGTCACGATCCGCTGCTTGGCCGCCTCTTCGAGGAGCTTGGAGAAGGTCGAGAAGCCGTAGTACGACTCGTTGAACGCGGGGTTCTTGCGGATCATCGTCTGCTTGACCATCGACCCCCAGAGGGTCTCCTTGTTCTCGCGCTGGAGCGCCTGAATGGCGTCGATGAGCTGCGTCATCGCCTCGGCCTTCTTCTCGGGCAGGCCCCGGAGCAGATTCGTCTTCTTCGTCTCGCGGATCAGGTCTTCGTAGAAGATGAACTCGTCGCAGTTGGCGACGAGCAGGTCGGACGAGGACGACTTCACGCCGAGGCCGATCACGTAGCGGTCGTTTTCGCGGAGCTTGGAGACGAGCGGGGAGAAATCCGAGTCGCCCGACACGAGCGCGAACGAGTCGATGTGCGTCTTTCCATAGGCCAGGTCGAGCGCGTCCACGACCATGCGGATGTCGGCCGAGTTCTTGCCACTGTACCGGCTCTGCGGGACGTCGATCAGCTCGATCGCCCACTCGTGGAACGGGCGCTTGTACTCGGTGAAGCGGTTCCAGTCCGCGTACGCGCGCCGGACGATGATCTTGCCCTTCTCCAGTAATCGCTCGAGCACCAGCTTGATCTCGAAGGCCTTGTACTGCGCCTCTTTGACTCCGCGGGCGATGTTCTCGAAATCGATGAACAGCGCCAGCTTGCGTTCTCCATTCATCCGGGATGTCCTTTCGTGCGCCGACCCCGCGCGTCCCTCTCCATTATATGTCTCCGTCCGCGGTCGCACGAAAAGGTTGTGGTGGCGGTGTATAGTGAAGCCTCGGGCATGCCCGACTCCTGGAGGTACGCATGACACACGCCGACCCCGCCCTCGCCGGGCGGATCCCCCCGGGCCAGACGCGCACGACGAAATGGCCCGTCCTCACCTACGGCCGCACGCCCCCCTTCGATCCGGCGCGCTGGACGTTCCGGTGCTTCGGACTCGTCGAGCGTGAGGTCGTGTGGACGTGGGAGGAGCTCCTCAGGCTCCCGCGCGTGACGCGCACCTCCGATGTCCACTGCGTCACGCGCTGGTCGCGGCTCGACAACCGATGGGAGGGCGTGGGGGTCCACGAGCTTCTCGCGCGGGTCACGATCCTGCCCGGCGCGAAGTTT
>VBOD01000090.1 GCA_005877615.1 Nitrospirota bacterium
CGATTTAAGTGTGTCATGGGCGGCGCGGCGGTGCGCGACAACGAAACCGGGCTCGTCTGGGAGAAGGAGCCGAGCCCCACCTTGCAAATATGGCCAAACGCCCGCGGCTTCTGCGCCACCAAGACTGTCGGCGGGCGCAAAGGCTGGCGGCTCTCGTCCATCGAAGAGCTGGCGAGCCTCATCGATCCTTCCGTGCCCTCGCCGGGGCCCACGTTACCACCCGGCCATCCGTTTCTGAACGTCCAGCAGGACGCCTATTGGGCGGCGACGACGGATGCCAACATTTCTACCAACGCGTGGGGTGGCGACTTCAACAACGGCAGCGTGAACGCCTTCATTAAGACGTTCACCCTCTTGGTCTGGTGTGTCCGTGGTGATGGGCCACTGGCACAGTATTGATGATTGGGGAACGGAAAAGGGGACAGGCTACTTTTCAGAAAGTAGTCTGTCCCCGTTTCTGCTCTTACACAAAGGAGGCCTGCCGATGGCGCAGATGACGGCGGTGCAAATTAGTCGTCCGGGCGGCCCATTCGAGGTGGTCGAGCGAGAGGTGCCGGGACCTGGGCCGAACCAGGTGCGCCTCAAGGTGCAAGCCTGTGGTATCTGTCATAGTGACATGTTCGTGAAGGAGGGACATTGGCCCGGGCTGCAATACCCGCGCGTGACAGGGCATGAGGTGGCCGGCGTCATTGACGAGGTGGGAGCGGGCGCGACAGCGTGGAAGAAGGGCCAGCGGGTGGGTGTGGGATGGCATGGCTGGCACTGCGGTCACTGTGACCCATGTCGTCGTGGGGATTTCATCAATTGTCGGAATCTCAGGATCACGGGATTCAGTGATGACGGCGGGTATGCGCAGTACATGATTGCGAATGCGGATGCCTTGGCGTTGATTCCTGACTCCTTATCCCCGGCAGAGGCCGCTCCCATCCTTTGTGCGGGCATTACGACCTTTAATAGTCTGCGTCATAGCGGCGCGGGAGCAGGGGATCTTGTCGCCGTGCTAGGCCTGGGCGGGCTCGGCCATCTTGGAGTCCAGTTCGCGAGCAAGATGGGATTTCGCACGGTGGCCATTGGCCGAGGCAAAGACAAGGAACCCTTAGCCTTGAAGCTTGGCGCCGCCCGATACCTGGATACCGATGCGGTAAAGGTGGCGGAAGAATTGACCAAGATGGGTGGCGCTTCGGTCGTTCTCGCAACGGCGCCGGATAGCAAGGCCATGTCGGCGCTCATTGACGGTCTCGGTGTTGGCGGCAAATTGCTTGTGGTCGGGGCCTCGGCCGATCCCATCAGCGTGACGCCCATTCAACTCATCGGGAACCGCCGGTCGATTCAAGGCTGGCCGTCAGGGAGCGCCCGAGACTCGGAAGACACGCTGAACTTTTGTGCCCTCACCGGGATTCGCCCCATGGTCGAGACGTTCCCGCTCGAACAAGCCGCCGCCGGCTACGAGCGCATGTTGAGCGGCAAGGCGCGGTTCCGCGTCGTCCTCACGATGAATTGAACGAACAAGGGGACAGGCTACTTATTTTTGAGACGGGGCGGGGCCTTTCGAGGCACCGATAGACAACGGAGGGAACACCATGAGGAAGTCAATCATTCGGACGGCGTTCGTGGTCCTGTTCTGTCTCGGCCTGATGAATCTCGTCATGGCCGGGGAGAATGTTCAGGGAAAGGGGAAGGCCGCGAAGGACGTGCACTCGATGTCCCAGGACGAACAGATCAAGCTGGCACTCAGTGCGGCGCCTCCTCACATCGCGAAGGACGCCGCTGTGCTGGTGTTTGGCGCGGATGGCAAGCTCAAGGAGGGCAGGCCGGGGACCAACGGTTTTACCTGCATCCCGACGGTGATGAATCTCCCCGACCCCGACCCGATGTGTATGGATGCGGCTGTGAAGCAATGGTGGGGGGATCTGATGAATAACGCCCCCAAGCCTTCGAACACCGTGCCGGGTATTGCATATATGGCGCGCGGCGGGTCCCATTGGGAGAAGGACGGACGAGTGGTCATGAAGGAGGAGCCAGGGGCCAGGATCGTGAAAGAGCCACCGCATTGGATGATCATGTGGCCGTTTGACGCCAAGGCAACCATGCTCCCCGCCGCGCCGAATCCGTCAGGGGCCTATGTCATGTTCGATGGGACTCCGTATGCGCATGTGATGGTCTACCAGGATCCGAGAAAAATGAAATAGCACGCCGTATGCAAATGGATCACGCGCCACAGAGCGTCAGTCAACCTTCCCTGAATCGCCTCGCGTTCAGCGCCACCACTCATTGTCTGACCGGCTGTTCAATCGGTGAGGTGCTCGGGATGGTCATTGGCACCGCGTTGGGCTGGGGCAACTGGCCGACGGTCGCGCTCTCGGTGATGCTCGCGTTTACGTTCGGCTATCTGATGACCTTGCTGCCGCTGGTGCAAACGGGCATGGAGTTAGGAGCGGCTCTCACGCTCGCCTTCGCGTCGGACACGCTTTCCATCACGGTCATGGAGATCGTTGACAGTGTCGTGATGGTCGTCATCCCCGGCGCGATGGATGCCGGGCTCACTGACCCGCTGTTCTGGGTCAGCCTCATCGTTTCCCTCGTCCTCGCCGGGATTGCCGCGTTTCCCGCGAACCGCTGGCTGATTGCCAAGGGCCGTGGCCATGCGCTGGTGCATGCGCATCATGGTCACCGCGTCCCGCACCAGTAAACCGCGAGTCAGAAAAGCTGTCAGGTACTGTTTTGTGGTGCGGGGCAGGGACGCGGTCGGCGTCACCCGCTCATTGTAGGAGCTATGTATGGTGGCGTGAATGCAAGGCGAGATGTTTCAACTGGTAGACCAGGTACAGCACAATGACAAGGTTCAGGAGCAGCACGCCGATCCTCACCGCCGTAATTCGCTCGATGACCTCATAGAGTTCGAAGGGAAGAAGGAGGCTCGTCGAGATGACGGTGAGATACGCCGCCCAGGAGAATTCGAACCACAATCCGACCCCTTCCGTTAGCAGCAGCGCCGCGTACACCATGCTCACCAGACTCATCATAAAAAGGCTGTGCGGCTGCAGCGCGTCCACCTTCAGGACCAGACTGTGGAGGATGCGAGAGTCGGCATTCAGATGGAGGGCTTCCAGGAGATGGGAGAACAGGGTGGCGATATCGGCATGCACCAGTTTGAGCAGGCCCAGGCCGACGATGAGGAGGAGCAGGCCTTTGAGGACTTTAAGGCCTGCAATCAACACCATACCGGTGTGGTGCTGCTTTGTCCTCAAGTTTTCATGTTCGTCCGTCTGTTGAAGCATCCTGTCTGAGCATCTTACCTGTTTACCCAGGGAATGTGAAAAGGGGACAGGCTACTTTTTCAGGCGCGAGGTTGGGTACGGGGAGGGGAGGGGCCCGGCGTGGGCCCCTCTCGCGAGGTACGTTTACAGGCCTCGTAGGAAGTTCAGAATGCTCTGCTTGTAGAATTCTGGGAGCTGATTGAAGATGGCAATGACCTGATTGGCTTCGGAGGGTGGTGTCCGTAAATCACCAGGGCTCGCGTGGGCTTGAATCGCTGCCCTCAGGTCGCTCGTGCGCCCGTCATGGAGGAAGAAAATTCTCTGCCCGAGTCCCCATAACGGCGCCGTGCGGAACTCATCTCCGCGGGCGTCACCCTGGCTGATGCCATCAGCCAGCCCTGGACCCATGTTGTGAAGGAGCAAATCGGACAAGAGGTTCACGCCCGTGTCCTGTAACGCCCCGGTGGCCACCTTCTTGCCTGTATGCAGCGTCGGGGTATGGCACAGGGCGCAGCCGACGGCGGTGAACAACGTGCGGCCTAGGACGATGGACGGATTGTCCGGCACCGGCGTCGGTGGCGCCAGGAAGCGCATGAAGACCGCGAACTTGACCACGTCGCTGGGAATGTCTAGGGGATTCGTCGCGTCAAAGTGGGCTGTATTCTCTGGCGTCGTATTAAACCGGCAGGCGGGCTCCTCATCCCGCTCCTGTGGGAACACATCGTTGGTCACGCCTTGCTCGACATTGTAAGCTTCGGCGGAGAACAGTTCGAGCGACTTGTTCTGGGCTTTCCAGCCGAATCTCGTGATCGTCCCGTCGTTGCCGCTCGTGTTGGGCCGACCATTGACACCCAGATATAGTTTTAGTAACCGATTGGCCCGCATGTTTGCAAGGATCGTGTCGTCGTCGATGGCCTCGATCAATCCGGCCCCGAAGACAGGGGTGGGAATCCGGAAGATCAGGTTTTGGCTGGCGGCGGCGGCCCGGAAGTCCGGTTGCAGGATTGCGCAACCGGGTGCGTCGGTGCGGCCGGTGATCGTGAACAGCGCATGCACTCCGCCATCGGGTGCGCCGTTCGGCTTGAACTTGAAGCGCGCTTCGCGGACCGGTCCATTCTGCGTGATGAAGAACGGGATCACATTGGTGGCAAGTTCTTTGTTGGCAACGTCCACCTGTGGGTTCACAGCCGGACTGGTCCCGCCTACATCCGGCTGCGCATGGCAGCCGGCGCAACTATCCATGTTGAAGCGTGGGCCGAGGCCCAGTTCCGTGTCCGGGATCGTGCCTTGGACTGACTGAACTTCCTTGAACTGATCTTGACCCAAACCGAACATCTGTTGTTCGATGTCGGTCAGCCCGTACGTGTACATGCCACCCGCGCCGGCAGGGCCTGTGCGGACGCCTGGGTCGCGCGCTGCAAACAAATCCGAACTGACCTCCCGCGGGAGCACAGCCGTCATGAGCAGCCCCACGCCGGTCGCGAGAATAACCGCACCAAGTCCACGCCGTGTGATTCTGACTTTGGGAATCATGGTGACCTCCTTGTGGTCAGGACAACTTGCTTATCCGGGAAGGAGCCCTGTCCCAATCATGTGAGAACATATCTCGTGCTCGTAAAGGGTTCGTAAGAGCCTGGTAATGGGTTCGTAATAAAAACTGTGGGAGCGTCGTCGCAGTCTCACAACACTGCAGTGGTCGCGGTACTGCGACACCGCGTTCCTTGCAGTTGACACTCCTGCAAAGCCCTCATAGAATGGCGCCGTTTCCAGGCTACCGCAGCAGTGGGCGATATCAACCATAAGGGAGGTGAGTGATGCAGCTAAGCAACTTGTATGGGGGAAGACGAGCCTTCGTGATCATCCTGACTCTGGCCGCGGTAGTCTGGGCCGCTCTGCCGGCTCAGGGCCAGCAGGAAATCACGTTTACTGCGGTGGAGAAGGACGGCACGAAAATATGGGAAGGCGGCGGCACCATTGATCTCAAGGGGCCGTTGACGTTGAAGGTGAAGAATACGCTGGCCGCCGAGCATGGCTTTGCCATCGACACCATGAAGGTCAAGGAAGTCATCAAACCAGGCGAGGAGAAGACCATCACCGTGCCGCTCGAGAACATCGACACAATGGTCTCGGAGCACCGCGTCTACTGCCAGTTGCATCCCAAGCACGTCGCCGCCACGATCAAAGTGGCCGGCAAGTAACACCCGCGAGGCGGGCGTAGCGTCCTATCGCTGCGCTCCGCCTCGTCTTCCTCGCTGTTGACAGGTTTCTCGACCCCTCCTAGAATGGCGCCATTTCCAGTCTAATCTGGAGACCTGTGTATGAAGGAATCCAAGCCTGATACCATCCGCAATGTTGCCGTCCTCTCCTACGGCGGAGCCGGCAAGACGACGCTGATCGAAGCTATTCTCTGTTCGAGCGGGACGATTCCTCAGATGGGGTCTGTCGTTGCCGGCACGACGGCCATGGACTACGATCCTGAGGAGCACCATCGGAAGGTCTCCATCCAGACCAGCCTCTGCCAGATTTCCTGGAACGACACCGCGCTCAATCTCCTGGACAATCCGGGCGCGCCCAGCTTTCAAGCCGAAGCGAAACAGGCGGCGCACGTGGCGGATGGCGCTCTGTGGGTCTTCAATGCCGGGGCGGGGGTCAAGACCGAGCTGGAGAAATTATGGGAGTACGCGACAGAGCGGGCCCTCCCGGGCCTGATCTTCATCAGCGGGCTGGACAAGGAAGGGACCGCCTGGGCGACGCTGGTCGAGGAGATCGAGAAGGCGTTGGAGATCAAGACGGTCCTGCTCAGCCTGCCGATCGGGAAGGAGGCCTCCCTGGAAGGGGTGGTGGACCTCCTCACCGGAGAGGCGTATCGGTACGCGTCGGATGGGAGCGGGAAACGGCAGAAGGCCGAGGTGCCGGTGGCCCTGAGCGGCGAGGTTGAAGCAGCCCGCAAGAAGTTGATGGAGGGGGCTGCGGAAGCGGACGATCAGCTGCTCGAGAAGTATCTGGGAGACGGGACTCTGACGGCTGCGGAGATCCTGAAGGGGTTGAAAAGCGGGGTGGCCAACCGCAGTCTGTTCCCGGTTCTCTGCGGGTCCGCCGGGAAAAACATCGGCGCGGTGGAGGCGCTCAATGCCCTCGTGGCGCTCCTCCCTTCACCGGTGGAACGCGCCGCGGCCCATCCGGTTCAGGCCACCAGGGCGGAGGGGAAGGAGACCGTGGCTTTGAAGCCTGACGTCGGAGCGCCATTTGCGGCGTACGTCTTCAAGACGATCATCGACCCGTTCATGGGGCGGCTCAATTACCTGCGGGTGTACGCCGGGTCGCTTCCGCCGGATACGGGCTTTCTCAATGCCACGCGCAATGTCAAGGAGAAGGGTGGGCGGCTGTTTCACGCGGTGGGGAAGAAATACATCCCCGTTGAGAAGGCGGTGGCCGGCGACATCGTGGCGATTGCCAAGCTCAAGGATACCCAGACCGGCGACACACTCACCAGCGACAATGCCCCGCTCCTGATTCCCAAGCCCCCGTTGCCCCGGCCGCTCCTGTCGTTCGCCCTTGAACCCAAATCCAAGGCGGATGTGGAAAAGGTGAGCCTGGGGCTCCACAAACTCGTCGAGGAGGACCCCTCCCTCGAGTTCGTCCGCAACATCGAGACGCATGAGATGATCCTCAGCGCCATGGGGCAGCTGCATGGAGATGTCGCGTTCGAGAA
>VBOD01000091.1 GCA_005877615.1 Nitrospirota bacterium
GGCGGACGAGATCCGCGTCCTGCTCTCGGACAAGCGGGAGCTCAAGGCTAAGGTGGTGGGCACCGACCCAAAGACCGACATCGCGGTCATTCAAGTGGAGGCCAAGGACCTGCCGACCATCCCCTGGGCCGATTCCGACAAACTTCAAGTAGGTGAGTACGTGCTGGCCATCGGCAACCCCTTTGGCCTCAACCAGACGGTGACGATGGGGATCATCAGCGCGGTGGGCCGCGCCAACGTCGGCATCGCCGAGTACGAGGACTTCATCCAGACCGACGCGGCGATCAATCCGGGCAACTCCGGCGGCGCGCTGGTCAACGCGCGGGGCGAGCTCATCGGCATCAATACGGCCATCTTCAGCCAGAGCGGCGGCTACATGGGGATCGGCTTCGCCGTGCCGAGCAACATGGTCCGTTCGGTGATGGAGCAGTTGCTCAAGGGGGGCAAGGTCGTCCGCGGGTACCTCGGCGTGTCGATCCAAGAGCTGACTCAGGACCTCGCCAAACAGTTCGGCGCGTCCGAGACCAAAGGCGTCCTGATCAGCGACGTCCTGGCCGACAGCCCGGCCAGGCGCGCCCGGCTGGAGCGGGGGGACGTGATCATCGAGTTCGACGGGCGGATCGTCGAGAATCCCACGCAGTTCCGCAATCTCGTGGCCCAGACGCCCATCGGGAAGAAGGCGCACATCAGGCTAATCCGCAACGGGCAGACCAAAGAGCTCGACGTGACGATCGCCGAGCAGCCTAAGAACATGGCCCAGGCGGAAAGCCCGGGGGACAGCAACGAGGAGGCGCGGTCCTCGGGCGCGTTCGCCGGCCTGGACGTGCGCGAGCTGACCCCTGAGCTGGCCCGCCGGTTCAACCTCTCCCGTGACGGCCAGGGGGGCGTTGTGGTGGCGCGCGTGGCTGACGGAAGCCCGGCCGGCGAGGCCGGGGTGCAGGTCGGCGACGTCATCACAGAAGTCAACCGCAAGCCGATTGCGACTTTGCGTGACTTTCAGAACGTGATGGACAAGCTCTTGCCCAAGGATCCCGCCCTCGTGCTCGTGCACCGCAACGGTCGGAACCTCTATCTCACGATCAAGCCTTAAGTAGCCGGCCCTGTCTCTCCTTTCCGGTCTAGGGTTTGGGCGTGGTCTGTGGTATCATGGGAAAACTGCGAAAGGGGGTGGCAGTATGGTGCTCCGTGCGACGTTTGTCGTTCTCTGCATCGTGCTTAGTCTTGCCCTGTTTTCGAACAGCTCCGAACAGGAAAACGGCTGGATCTGGGCGGCGGCGGTCGGCGTGGTCGTCGCCGGCATTGTCCTGGGGATCGAATACACGTTGCGGCAGGCGAAGCCCGGCGTGCTGCTGGGCGGCGCGGCGGGCCTCGCGTGCGGCCTGCTTCTGGCCGGCTTGGCCGCCTGGGCCCTTTCAACCGCAGTCCCGGACTTTGAAGCCGTCCCGGTCCTCGGCTTCCTGCTTCTGGCGATCTTTCCCTATCTCGGCCTCATCTACGGCGTCAAAATTTTTACCGCGGCAGGCATTCTCGGTCAGCCAGGGGCGCTCGAAGCAGGGAGCACGGCTTCGATGAGCAACAAGATTCTCGATACCAGCGTCATCATCGACGGCCGGGTAGCCGATCTCTGCGAAACGGGTTTTCTGGAGGGGGCGTTCATCTTGCCGCAGTTCATCCTGAACGAGCTCCAGCACATCGCCGATTCCTCCGATCCGCTCAAGCGGGGGCGCGGCCGGCGCGGGCTGGACGTGCTCAACAAGATCCAGAAGATGGTGGACATCGAGGTGCGCATCGTCGAGGAGGATTTTCCCCACATCAAGGAAGTGGACTCCAAGATCGTGATGCTGGCCAAAAAGATGAACGCCAGGGTGATCACCAACGATCTGAACCTCAGCAAGGTGGCCGAACTGCAGGGCGTCAGGGTGATGAACATCAACGAGCTGTGCAACGCCTTGAAGCCCGTCGTGCTGCCGGGCGAGCAGCTGCGCGTGTTCGTGCTCAAGGAAGGGAAGGAGGCCGGGCAGGGCGTGGCCTACCTGGATGACGGCACGATGATCGTGGTGGACAACGCGAAGCGGTTCATCGGCTCGACCGTGAACGTGGTGGTAACCAGCGTCCTGCAGACGCAGGCGGGGCGGATGATCTTCGCCCGGCTGAAGGAAGAGACTGAAGGCCAGGAAGTGCCGGTGGCCCGCAGTTGAATGCACGCCAGCGCACAGCGAGGGGCCGTGTAGTCGCCGTCATCCCGGCCGGCGGCACCGGCACGCGGATGGGCGCGGACGTCCCCAAGCAGTTTTTGCCGCTGGGCGGCGTCCCGATGTTGCTCCATTCGCTTCGGGCGTTCGACCGCGCGCCGAGCGTGGACGCGGTCATCCTGGTCGTGCCGCACGAGGAGCGGCGGCGCGCCCTGACCGACGTCATCGAGCGCTACGGCGTCAAGAAAGTGCAGAAGGTCATCGCTGGCGGGGAGACCCGCCAGCAATCCGTCTACAACGGCCTGAAGGAAACCGATCCCGACGTCGAGATCGTGGTGGTCCACGACGCGGTGCGGCCCTTTGTCACGGAAGACCTGATCGAGCGGTCGATCGAAGCGGCGCGCAAAGGAGGAGGCGCAATCGTGGCGATACCGATGAAGGACACGCCCAAGCAAGCCGGCCCGGACCGGCAGATCCAGCGGACGCTGGACCGGACCGAGCTGTGGCTGGCGCAGACCCCGCAAACCTTCCGGCGGGACCTGCTTCTCGAAGCCTACGAGAAGGCTGCGATCGAGCACCTGCAGGCGACCGACGACGCCGCTCTGGTGGAGCGATTGGGACACAAGGTCGGGATCGTCGCGGGCACCTGGGAGAACATCAAGATCACGACGCCGGAGGATCTGGTCATCGCCGAGGCGATCCTTGCCGCGCGATCGAAACATTAACGACGAGGCCATGCGAGTCGGAATAGGCTACGACATCCACCCACTGGTGCCCGGGCGCAAGCTCATCGTGGGCGGCATCGAGATTCCCCATCCCAAGGGGCTGGACGGCCATTCGGACGCCGATATCCTGACGCACGCGGTGTGCGACGCGCTCCTGGGCGCGATGGGGGAAGGCGACCTCGGCGTGCACTTTCCGGCGTCGGATCAGCGGTACAAGGACATCTCCAGCCTCAAACTGCTGGAAGCCGTCATGTCCATAGTGACACGGAAGGGCTGCCGCGTGGTCAATGTGGACGCGGTCATCAACGCCCAGGCACCGAGGCTGGGGCCATACCTCAGCGCCATGAAGGGTGCTCTGGCCAAGGCGATGGGCGTGGAGCCGGCGCGTATCAACATTAAAGTCAAAAGCGGCGAGGGCCAGGGGGCGGTCGGACGCGAGGAGGCGATGACGGCCCAGGCGGTCTGCCTCATCGAGGGGCTATAATAAAACCAGTATGTTCATGAAGATCAAAGATGATCTGGCAGCGGCGCAGGAACGGGACCCTGCGGCCACGAGCAAGCTGGAGGTGATCCTGACCTATTCGGGCTTCCATGCCATGCTGGCCTATCGGATCGCGCACCGGTTTCACACGTGGGGCGTTCCGATCATCCCGCGTGTCATCTCCCAGCTCGCGCGCTGGCTCACGGGAATCGAGATCCACCCGGCGGCGAAGATCGGGCGCGGCTTTTTCATCGACCATGGGATGGGCGTCGTCATCGGCGAGACGACCGAGATCGGCGATCACGTCACGCTGTTCCAGGGAGTCACTCTAGGAGGCACCGGCAAGGAGCGCGGCAAGCGCCATCCAACGTTGGGCAATCACGTGGTGGTGGGCGCCGGCGCCAAGATTCTCGGCGGGATCAAGATCGGCGATAATGTCAAGATCGGGGCCAACTCAGTGGTGCTGAAGTCGGTCCCGCCGAACTCCACGGTGATCGGCGTGCCTGCCAGGATCATCAAGACGGAAGGGAGGGAGCGGCTGCCCGAGGCGACGATGGATCACACCAACATGCCCGACCCTATCGCCGA
>VBOD01000092.1 GCA_005877615.1 Nitrospirota bacterium
GCTCCCGTTCTTGCACGCGCTGCGACCGGACATTCAGATCCTGCCCATCGTTCTCGGCTTCCGCAATCTCGAGACCTGCCGGGCCGTGGGCTCCGCGCTCGCCGCCGTGATCGAGGAAGCCCCCACGCCTCCACTCCTCATCGCGAGCACCGATCTCACGCACTGCGGGCCTGGCTTCGGCCAGTCCCCCCCTTCGGGGCTGACCGCCGAGGCTTTCGCCCACCAGCAGGACAGGTTGGCGATCGAGGCCATCTACGCGCTCGACGGGGAGCGTCTCCACCAGACCGTCGAGATCCAGCAGGTGACCATGTGCGGGTACGTGCCCACCACCGCCGTGCTCTTCGCCGCCCGGACCTTGGGCGCACGCCAGGCACAACTCGTCCGCTACGCGACGTCGGCGGATGTCAGCGGCGACGTCCATCACGTGGTCGGATACGCCGGCATGCTCCTGAACTAGCCGGGGAAAGCGGCGTTTCTTTCTCCGAAGCCAGTTCCGGAGAAATGCTATAATGCGGCCTTTCCAGGAGAACGCAGAACAAGCCCGTGCTGAAGGCGATCATCCTCGATTTCGACGGCGTCCTGGCTGACACCGAGCCGCTTCACTTCAAGATGTTCCAGCGGGTCTTGCACGAGGAAGGGCTCCCGCTCAGTGAACAGGACTATTACCAGAAGTACGTGGGCCTGGACGACAAAGGGTGTTTCCAGACCATCCTGTCGGCCCACGGGCGGCCCGCCCCGCCGGAGACCGTTCGTCGTCTCGTCGAACGGAAAGCCGCCCTGATGCTCGAGCGGATCAAGGTCACGCCAGTCATCTATCCGGGCATCGAGGACTTCATCAAGCGGGCGGCTGGCCGCTACCGCCTGGCGATCGTGTCGGGCGCGCTGCGCCACGAGATCGAACTAATACTGAAGTCCGTCGGTCTGCGGTCCAGTTTCGAGCACATCACCTCGGCCGAGGACATTCGGAACGGGAAGCCCGATCCGGAAGGATACCTGCACGCCTGGCGGGCCTTGAACAGAGGGGCGGCTGTCCAGGCATCGGACTGCCTCGTCATTGAAGACACCATTGCCGGCATCCAGGCGGCCCATGCGGCCGGGATGCGGTGCCTGGCGGTCTCCACGACCTATCCGGCCGACCAGCTCGCGGGCGCGGATGCCGTCGTGTCCACACTGAAGGGATACGACCTCGAAGCCATCGAGCGTCGGTTCTGGAGCTGACCATGCGAATCTGCTCCCTGCTCCCTGGAGCCACGGAAGTCGTGGCCGCCCTCGGCTTGGTGGACGACCTTGTGGCCATCAGCCACGAATGCGACTACCCGCCTGAAATCCGGCACAAGCCCGTGATCATCCGCAGTGCCGTGGACCCCCGGAAGACCAGCAGTCCGGCCATCGACCGGCAGGTCCGGGACGCCCTCAAAAACGGGAGCGGCCTGTACCGCATCGACGAGGCCTTGCTGCGCCGGTTGGAGCCGGACCTCATCATCACGCAGAGTCTCTGCGAAGTCTGTGCGGTGACGCCAAGCGAAGTCCAGCGGGCCTTGGACGGGCTGAAGCGGACGCCTCAGCTCCTCTCGCTCAATCCCACCTCCTTGGAGGACGTGTACCGCGACATCGAAGCCATCGGCAAAGCCACCGGACGGGATGTGCAAGCCCACCGGCTGGTCGACGCGCTAAGAGGCAGGGTCGCCAAGGTGCAGGCCCAGTTTCACGGGGAGCATCCCCGTCGCGTGGCCTGCCTCGAATGGCTGGAACCGCTGTACTGCGCGGGCCACTGGGTGCCGGAAATGGTGCGAAGGGCGGGAGGTGTGGATCTGCTGGCAGAAGCCGGCGTCCCGTCCACGGTCGTCTCCTGGGAGCGCGTCGTGGGCTGTCAGCCGGATGTGCTCGTGCTGATGCCCTGCGGCTTCAGCCTCGACCGGACAACGACCGAGTTGGACCTCCTGACCGCCCGCCCAGGCTGGAAGGACCTGCCGGCTGTCCAAGCCGGCGCGGTCTATGCCGTCGAAGGGCCGGCGTACTTCAACCGCTCCGGCCCCCGCCTGGTGGACGGCGTGGAGTTGCTGGCTGCGCTGTTCCATCCCCGCCGGTTTGGGCATCGTCTCCCTGAGGGAGCGCGCCGGATCACATGACCCACTGGTCGGCTGGAATCCCGTCACCATGACGAGTCAGGAAGCGCAGGCCTACTGCACCGCGCTCGCCAAGCGAAGCGGCAGCAATTTCTACTACTCGTTTTTCTTTCTTCCCCCGGACCGTCGCGACGCGATGCACGCGGTCTACGCCTTCTGCCGGGAGGTGGACAGCGTCGTGGACGAGCCGGAGCCTGGCTCGAACCCGCACGACCGTCTGGCGCGCTGGCGCGAGGAGCTCGCCGGCCAGTACCGAACAGAGCGCAACACCGTGTCGCCCCCAGTCGAAGTACTCTCGCCCGTGATGACCTGCCTGGGAGGACACATTCGGCGGCTGGGCATCCCCAGGGAATACTTCGACGACATCATCGCAGGCGTGGCGATGGACCTCACCATCAAGCGCTACGCCACGTTTCGCGACCTCTACCAGTACTGCTATCGGGTCGCGTCGGCGGTCGGACTCGTCTGCCTAAAGATTTTCGGGGCCCGCGCACCCGAAGCCCAGACCTACGCCATCAACCTCGGCATCGCCTTCCAGTTGACGAACATCCTGCGCGACCTGAAGACGGACGGCGCGCGTGGGCGCATCTACCTGCCGATGGAAGACCTGACGCGATTCGGGCACAGCGAGCAGGATCTCTTGGCCGGCGCCTACACACCGGCTTTCGTCAACCTGATGGAGTTCGAATGCCGTCGCGCCCAGGAGTACTATCGAGCCGCCGAGGCCGCGCTGCCCGAAGCCGACCGCCGCGCGCTGGTGCCCGCCGAAATCATGCGGGCGATCTATCACACCATCCTGGAACGCATCGAAGCCTGCCACTACCGGGTGTTCAGCCGGCGCATCACGCTCTCGCCTCCGCACCGCCTAGCCGTCGCCCTGAAAGCCTGGCTGGCCTGCCGGTTGTCGGGACGGCGCTCCACGCCGGCCGGACTCGCGGCGCGGTAAAAAAAAGGCAGGCGTCCCCTTAGAACGCCTGCCCTCGCGAAAACGCTGCGCGTGTGCGCTTACTTGCCCTCGAAGCTCCGCTCGTAGTTGATCACGAACCAGGCCTCTTCCTCCGTGATCGCCGTCCCGATCAGCGGCACCATGCCGGTCCCCGCGCTCCCGTTCTTGATGACCCAGAACATCTCGCCATCGGTCCGGTTCTTGTGGAACTTCGGGTTGGTGAAGTTCCGCGGCGTAGGATTCAGGATCGCACCGGCGGGGCCATCCCCCTTGCCGCTCAGCCCATGGCAATTGAAGCACGTCCCCTTGCCCTCGTAGATCGCCTTCCCTTTCGCGATGTTCTCAGGCGTCTTCGCGACCGGGTTCTTCATCGCCTTGGCTGCGGCGCGCTGATCACCCGGCACGCGGGGAATCGTCGGGTCCTTCTCCTCGGCAAAAGCCACCGAGGCCACCATCGCGCAAACTGACATTGCTATCAGACCTGACCTCAGATAACCCATCTCACTCCTCCTTTTGGTTAAACGCTACGACTTTTAGGTTATATATGCTCGATAAAACAGGCCAAAAACCGCGCCACTATAGCGTGGGCCCCTGTGGGTGTCAAGATGTTTTGCGATCGCGCAGTCTACCGGTTGGAGGCCTTGTCGGGTCTATTTTGCTGCGGTCAAACGGCTCGGGGAAGTAGTACGTGATCCGTCGCTGTGTAAACCCGCCGCGTCCGTCCTCCAGCAACACCTCCAGCGACGGCGCGAACTCCCAGAGTATTTGACGGCAGGCGCCGCAGGGGGGACAGCCTCCGTTGGCCCCGCCCGCGATCGCGATCGCCGTGAAGCTCCGCCTTCCCTCCGAGAGAGCCTTGAAGAGCGCGACCCGTTCCGCGCAGATCCCCAGGTACGTCGGGCTCTCGATGTTGCATCCCGTGAACACGGAGCCATCGTCGCACAGGAGCGCAGCCCCCACTCTGAACTTGGACGATGGCGCCACCGCCATCTCCATGGCCGCACGCGCCCTGGTCAGCAGCTCTGCCTTGTCCATCGTTTCTACAGACGGCTGATGATGTCCCGCAACAGCCGTTCCATCAACGGCGCCTGCTGCAAGCCCACCGCCACAACTGTCTCGTGGGTCTTGCCACCTGGTCCCGGTCGCCCGGCCACGTTCGTGACCAGGGAGAGGCCGAGCACCCGCAGTCCCAAGGACCGCGCTACGGTCACTTCGGGGACCGTGGACATGCACACGACCTGCGCGCCCAGCACCCGCAACATCTGCGCTTCCGCCGGGGTCTCATAAGTCGGACCTGTGACCGCTGCGAGGGTGACGCGCTTCAGGAGGCGGCCGTTTTTGCGCGCCACCTCTTCGGCCAGCTGTAAGAGACCGGGGTCGTAGGCGTCAACCATCTCCACAAAGCGCCGTTCGGACGCGCCGATCCCGATGAGCGGATTGTCCCCCATCAAGTTCAGGTGATCGGCGATCAAGACCAGCTCGCCCGGTTCAACCCCCTGCAATCCCCCGGACGCGTTGGTAACCACCAAGGTCTTCACGCCACATGTGGCGAGGACGCGCACGGGAAAGGTCACCTCCTCGAGCGACCACCCCTCATAGCGATGGGCGCGGCCCTGCAGGATGGCCGTGAGCGGCCCCCAGCTTGCGTCAATGACCAGATTGCCCGCATGCCCTTCCACGGCACACCGGGGAAAGCCGGGAATTTCCGCATAGGGGATGATCGTCGCCGTCCGGCTGCGCTCGGCGATCGGCCCCCATCCTGATCCCAACACCAGCCCCACTGCGGGCGTCGCGGCGCAGCGGTCCCGCACTGTCCGCACAGCCTGCTCGACGCGCTCCTTCATGGACAGTCCCGCAGGCATCTGAAGCACACCCGGCCTCAAGGCGTGAAGACGATTTCCCTGACGACTTGGCCTCGGACTCCGAATGGGCCCTGGAGCTTTCCGTTGAGCATCACGCGGACCCCGCCGGCATTGCCGAGCGTCAGCGCCAGCCGCTCCTGGGCCTTCCACCGAACGCGGTCGCCGGGATTCAACAGCACTTCCTGGGGCCCGACATGGTCGGTCTGCACCTTCACCCAGCACCGCTCGACGGCCTCGACGTCCAGGACCATCTTCTTCCGGTCGTCAGGGGCGACTCCTTCGAGTGGCAGCGCGCTGGAGAAATTGCGTTCGACCTCGAGCTGGCCAGACGAGGGACGGGGCGCGGGCTCGTTCACCGGCTCGGCCGGTTCCGCCGCCGGCGGCGTGGGGGCTGGTACCTGCCCGGAGACGGCGGGGATCGGCTCGGAGTCAGGCAGCCGTTCGGACCGGTCGCGGTCCCGTCCGACGAGCACGAACAAGAGGAGCAACGCGACGCCGACCACTCCGACCACGAGGTTGCGGTTGACCTTCTTGCGGCGCTCCTCCTCCTCGATTTGCTGCCTGAGGGTCTCCCGTTCCGCGCGCTTGGCGTAGAACTGGCCGCCCGACTCGTCGAATTTGCGGATGACCGCGTCCTCGTTCAAGCCCAAGATGCGGGCATAGGATCGCACGAACCCCTTGGCGAAGACTTCGTCCGGCAGGCGCGCGTAGTTGTTTTCCTCGACCGCCTTCAGGTACTGCGGCAGGATGCGGGTCCGGGCCGCCGCCTCTTCCAGCGTCAGGCCCTTGGCCTCGCGGGCCCGCTGAAAATATTCGCCCAATGAGTCTCCCATGCATCTCCTGCACGGCTCGCCGCGATCTCAAACCACGGTCGTTACCGAAGCTGCTTCATCATCTTGGCTGCCTCCGCGCCGGCGGTGCCCTGCGGGTCCAAGGCCTTAACCTGGGCGAATGCCTCACGGGCCTTGCCGTCCTCGCCTTGCTGCATGTGCAGCCTCCCCAACTCGAGATAGACCAGCGCGCGTGGCACATTCGGGGGGTCGATCTTCAAGGCTTCCTGATAGACCCGGATGGCGCCGGGGATGTCGCCCTGCTGGTGCAGGGCCCAACCGAGGTTGACGTACGCCTTGTCCGGCGTCGCGTAGAGCGGCAGCGTGACCGCTTTTCTGAGTACCTCGATCGCCTCCGGCAGGCGCGACATGAAGATCAAGGTCCGGCCCCGGTAATTGAGGGCCTCCCCGTTGTTGGGGTCCAGATTCACACACGTGCGGAACTCCCGCTCGGCGTCAGTGTATTCCTTCCGGAGGAAGTAGACATGCCCGAGCAAGTAGTGCGCATCGTAGTTGTTCGGATTGGCCTGGATCGCTTTCTGGAAAGAAACGAACGCCCGCTGCTGGTCGTTGTCCAGTACGGACAGGCCCTGCTGGTAATACCCTTCTGACTCCTTTTCCCGCTTCTTGATCGTCTCCACGCTGACACAGCCGGCGAGGAAACTGCCGGTGACGAAGGCCACCAGTATGCGCGACCACCCACCGCCGGGCCCGAGACGACCGCACTCAGCCATAGCCTTTTCCTCCTTAGATGTCCTCGAAGAACGTGAGCCGCTTGAATGCCTTGAACCGGCCCTCTATTTCCTTGTAGTCCAACTGGCGCAGCCGATCAAGACTGAACTCTTCGACCGCGAAGGAGGCCATCACGCTCCCGAAGACGACGGCCCGGCAGAAGGCCTCTTCGCTGAGATTGCCCGTGCTAGCCAGGTATCCCATAAAGCCGCCGGCGAAGCAGTCCCCGGCGCCGGTCGGGTCCTTCACCTGCTCGAGCGGGAACGCGGGGGCGGCGAAGACGCGATCGCGGCTGAACATGAGGGCGCCGTACTCGCCGCGCTTGACGATCAGCGTCGCGGGCCCGGCCTCCCGGATTGTTCGTGCCACCTTCACGAGATTCGGATCGCCCCCCAGCGCGCGGGCCTCCCCGTCGTTGATGATGAGCACGTCCACGTCCTTGAGGAGACGAATGAGCGCCGTGCGCTTGCCCTCGATCCAAAAGTTCATCGTGTCACAGGCCACCAAGCTGGGCCGCTTCACCTGCTGCAGGACGGTGTGCTGCAACTCCGGATCGATGTTGGCCAGGAAGAGCAGGTCCGGCGACCGGTAGGCCTCCGGGATCCGGGGACGGAAGGTCTCGAAGACGTTAAGTTGTGTTTCGAGGGTCTTCGCCTCGTTGAGTTGGTGGGAGTACTCCCCCCGCCAGCGGAAGGTCTTGCCCGGACGTCGCTCCAGCCCGGTCAGATCGATCCCCCGCATCCGTAGGAACTTGAGATGGACCTCCGGAAAGTCCTCTCCCACTACCGCGATCAGGCTGACCGGGGTGAAGTAGCTCGCGGCGGTCGCGAAGAAGGCGGCCGAGCCCCCCAGTACCTCGCTCTGCTCGCCGAACGGGGTCTTGACGGAATCGAGGGCCACCGACCCGACCACGAGAAGTTTCAGCATGGCGGACCCTACGCGCCTTTCTTGAGTTGGGCCGACGGTCCCAGCAGGAGCGACAGTCGCTTGCGGGTCGCCGCCGGGATCTGGTGGCGGGGCGTCAGCACCGCGGTTTCGAGCGCGCGGGCGCAGGCACACGGGCGGTGCCCGGTCAGAGTCGGCGCGACGGTCCGGATGATCTGCTGGGACAGGGCGACGTTGCGATGCAGGGTCTCGATGACGGCGTCCACCGTGACCGCATCGTGCCCCGGATGCCAGCAGTCGTAGTCGGTGACGAGCGCCAGGGTGGCGTAGCACAGTTGGGCCTCGCGCGCGAGCTTGGCCTCCGGGAGATTGGTCATGCCGATCACGTCCACGCCCCATTGTCTGTAGATGAGCGATTCGCCGCGCGTGGAAAACTGCGGGCCCTCGATACAGAGGTAAACTCCGCCTTCATGGACCGTGGCCCCGCACTTGCGCGCGGCCTCGGCCAGCTTGCCGGCTTCATCCCGACAGACGGGATCCGCCAGGGCGACGTGCGCCACCAAGCCCCGTTCGAAGAACGTGCCGATGCGGCGCTTGGTCTGGTCGTAGAACTGGTGGGGGATGACGACGTGCCCCGGATGCAACGTCTCCTTCATGCTGCCAACGGCGCTGACGGAGACGACGCGCTCGACGCCCAGCTTCTTGAGCGCGTAGATGTTCGCGCGGTAATTGATCTCGCTTGGAGAGAGTCGATGTCCACGGCCGTGGCGAGCCAGA
>VBOD01000003.1 GCA_005877615.1 Nitrospirota bacterium
CCCCGTTCAGATCCACAACGTGCAGGAGCTGCGCGCCCTCGTCCTCCCAACGGCGGGCCACTTCCGCAGGGTCCTGCGAATAGACCGTCTCCTCCTGCATCCGCCCTTGGCACAAGCGGACGCAGCGTCCGTCCTTCAGATCGATGGCCGGAATTACGATCATGGCGCAGTCTCCGCGATGCTCGCTTTGGTCTTCATCGGCTTGCCCAGGGGAAAGCCGCGCAGCACGTGGTCGACGGCGGAATCCGCCAACTGCTCGACCGTGAGGTAGCGCGCCCCCCGTTCGAGGAAACCTGAGATGTCCTCGATCATCGGCCGCTGGCGTTCGTAGTAGTCGCCGGTCCACAGGACTTCGCCGTCCTTCACGCTGACGAGCCGGACGGTGAATCCGACTTCCGCGGCGTCTTCAGACCGATCCAGACCGATCGCGCTGCCCTTTCGTTCCTTGTAGACCTCCACGGTCCCTTCCAGAACGGCCCCCACATCCAACCGTTCGCCGAGCTCGCGGAGCTGCGCGCGGCTAACCGCCGCCGGAAGGGCGGGCATGGCCCCCCGAACATTGCGGGGCGGCACGACCACGATGCCCTCGCGCGCGTTCAGCTTCAGGTAGAACAGCTCGGCCAGCTTCTCGGCGGCGACGGAAGGCGGCGCCGGCTCGGCGTATCCGCGTCCCTGCCCCAGCGTCTTCGGCGTGACGGTAAAGGGGAGCACCGCGATCCGGACGATACGGTATTGCCCGATCTGCGGCGAGGTGATCACCTCGTTGGTGGTCCCCCCGCATCCGGACATCATGCCCGCAACGATGATCGCCAGGGGCATTCTCGGCGGTCTCATGAGAGGCCTCCGAAGTTCCGGATGATCCGCAGCCCCGTGCTTTGGCTCTTCTCCGGATGGAACTGGCAGGCGAAGATGTTGTCGCGCGCGACGCTGGAAACGAAGGACCGCCCGTAGTCGGTTATCGTGCACGCGACGGACTGATCATCGGGCACCACGTAGTACGAGTGGACGAAATACATGAACGCGCCGTCGGGCACGCCATCGAGCAGGGGCGAGCGTTGCCTGATCGCGATCGAGTTCCACCCCATGTGCGGCACCTTCATCGACGTCGCGGAGCCCCCGGACGCAAACCGGACGACCCGCCCAGGGATCACGCCGAGCCCCCGGTGCGTGCCGAACTCTTCGCTTTCGCTGAACAGCAGTTGAAATCCCAGGCAGATGCCGAGAAACGGCTTGCCGGCTCGAAGCGCACCCAGAACCGGTTCCACGAGCCCGTACCGCTCTAGATTGCGCATGCAATCGCCGAAGGCGCCCACGCCGGGCAACACCACATGGCTTGCGTCGGCGATCAGTTTCGGGTCGCGCGTGACCGCGGCGCGGTGCCCGACGGACTCGAAGGCCTTGTGGACCGACTTCAGGTTGCCCATGTCATAGTCAATGATCGCAATCATCGTTCACAGGCTCCCTTTGGTCGAGAGCACGCCCGTGACCCGGGCATCGACCGACACCGCCTGGTCCAGGGCCTTGGCCAGCGCCTTGAAAATGGACTCCATGATGTGGTGCGGGTTCCGCCCATAGGGCACGTTGACGTGCAGGTTCATGGCCGCGTGCGTCGTCAGCGCCTGAAAGAAGTCCTCGAAGAGGTACAGGTCGAGGCCCTTGATCCGCCGGTGCGGCAGCTTGACGTTGTAGACGAGATAGGGCCGGCCGCTGAGGTCCACCGTGACCTGCGCCAGCGTCTCGTCCAGCGGCACCCAGGCCGTCCCGAAGCGCCGGATCCCCGCCTTCGTGCCTAACGACTTCTTGAACGCCTCGCCGAGGACGATGCCGATGTCCTCCACCGTGTGGTGGTCGTCGATGTGCGTGTCGCCGCTGGCCTTGACCGTCAGGTCGAAGAAGCCGTGCTTGGCCAGCAGATCCAGCATGTGATCCAGGAACGGAATCGTCGTGCTGATCTGCCGCTTGCCGGTCCCATCCAGGGCCAACCCGATCTTGATCCGGCTTTCGGTGGTGTTCCGTTCGATCGTCGCCCGCCGCGCGGTCTTCATCGCATGCGGGCTTCCACGGACTGCGCGTGCGCGCCGAGCCCCTCCATGTGCGCCAGACGGATGATGTGGTCCTTCGCCCTGGCCAAGTCTTCCTTGGTGTACGACACGATGTTGGACTTCCTCACATACGCCTCCAGGGAGAGGGCAGAGTGGAAGCGGGCCGCGCCGCCGGTCGGAAGGATGTGGTTGGGGCCGGCCACGTAATCGGCCACGGCCGGGGCCGTGTACCGCCCGATGAACAGCGCGCCGGCATGGCGGACCTTTTCGATGTACTCGAAGGGATTGTCCACGGAGAGCGCCAGGTGCTCCGGGGCGATCTCGTTCGCGAGCGTGATCGCGTCCTCCAGCGTGGGCACGACGAAGGCCAGAGAGTTGCGGTCGATGGCGCGGGCGGCGATTTTGCGGCGCGCAAGCGTCCTGAGCTGCTCCTTGATCATCCTGACGACTTCTTTCGCCAGCGGCGCCGACGTGGTCACGAGCCATACCGCCGCGTTCTCGTCGTGCTCCGCCTCGCAGAGCAGGTCCGCGGTGACGTGGGCTGGATTGGCCCCGCCATCCGCGATGACCAGCAGCTCGCTCGGGCCTGCGATCATGTCGATGCCCACGGTCCCGTACACCAGCCGCTTGGCGGTCGCCACGAAGATGTTGCCCGGCCCGATGATCTTGTCCACGCGGGGAATCGTCTTTGTGCCGTATGTCATGGCCGCGATCGCCTGCACGCCCCCGATGCGGTACACCTCGTCCACGCCGGCGATGTCCGCCGCCACCAAGAGATAGGGGCTCAGCGCGCCCTTGGGCGCCGGCACGCACATGATGATCCGCTTGACCCCGGCCACCTTGGCCGGGATCGCGCTCATCAGCACCGACGACGGGTAGACGGCCTTGCCGCCCGGCACGTAGAGGCCGATCACGTCCAGCGGCAGGATCGTCTGGCCGAGCGTGATGGTGCCGTCCTGCCACATCCAGGTCTGCGCGCGCGGCTTTTCCTTATCGTGGAAGACCGTGATGCGATGGGCCGCGTACCGCAACGCGTCGCCTTCCTCTTTGCGGATCTTGTAGTAGGCTTCCTTGATCTCGTCCGGGCTCACCCGGAACTGGCCCGGCTTCAACGAGACCTTGTCGAACCGGCGGGTATAGCGGCTCACCGCGGCGTCCCCGCCCCGCTCCACGGCCTTGAGGATCGTCTTCACCGCGGCTTCGACCTTGCTGCCGCCCAGGTTGGATCGCGAGACGATCTTTTTGACGGCCGCTTTGTACGTCCGATCCGTCGTCGCAATGACCCTCATGAACGTCCTCCCTCAAGCCCGGCCCGTAGCGCCTCGATCAAGCCGGTCACCCGGCGGTGCTTCAACTTGAGGCTGGCTCGATTGACGATGAGTCGGGCCGTGGATTCCGCGATGACATCCGTCACGACCAGGTTGTGCGCGCTCAGGGTCTTCCCGGTCGAGACCAGGTCCACGATGCGATCCGCCAATCCCACCAGCGGGGCGAGTTCCACCGATCCGTACAGCTTGATGATCTCGATGGGAATCCCCTTCTGCGTGAAGTACCGCTCCGTCATGTTCGGGTATTTGGTCGCCACCCGCAGTTTTGTGGCATGCCGCCCGTTCCGTTGCTGAACGGCCGTTTTCGGAGCCGCCACCGCCAGGCGGCAGAAACCGAACCCCAGATCGAGCGGCTCGTAGACGTCCGCCGCCTGTTCCATCAGGACATCCGCGCCGACGACCCCCGCATCCACGGCCCCGTATTCCACGTAGGTGGGGACGTCGCTGGGCCTGACGATCATGAGCGTGGTCCCGCTGGCCGGATGCTCGAAGATCAGCCGGCGGCTCTCGGGCGAAATATCCTTGGGCGCCAAGCCCACGCGCTTGAAGAGGTCGAGCGCGGGGTCCAGCAGCTTGCCCTTGGAGAGTGCGATGGTGAGGGTGTCCGTCATACCCGCTCCGCCTCGCGTCGGACCTGTACTCCCAGACCGGCGAGCTTGGCGTCAAGGCGCGCGTAGCCGCGATCCAGGTGATAGACACGGGACACGCGAGTCTCGCCGTCGGCCGCCAAGCCGGCCAGGATGAGACAGGCGCTGGCCCTCAGATCGGACGCCATGACCGGCGCGCCACTCAGGCGCTCGACCCCGGTCACGACGGCGTGATTGCCTTCGATCCGGATGTCTGCCCCCATGCGCTGCAGCTCCAGCACGTGGAGAAACCGGCTCTCGAACACCGTCTCGGTGAT
>VBOD01000004.1 GCA_005877615.1 Nitrospirota bacterium
ACTGCTCGCGCAGACCCAGCAGCGCGCGCTCCGGGCGCACGTCGTAGGCCAGGCCGTCCCACTTGGGGCCGCCCACGGCGCCGAGGAGAATCGCGTCGCTCGCCTTCGCGAGCTTGAGCGTCTCCTCGGGAAGCGGCCGGCCGGTCTTGTCGATGGCGGCGCCGCCCGCGTCGGCCGCGCGAAACTCGAAGGCGTGGCCGTACTGCGCGGCGACCGCTTCGAGGATTTGCACGGCCTGCGGCACGATCTCGGGCCCGATCCCGTCGCCGGGCAGGACTGCGATGCGCGCCTTCATGTCTTCAGCAGCCCGGCTTGGCGGGCGTACGCGAACACGCCCCCGGCCTTGATGATGTCCAGCACGTCGCCGAGCGGACGCAGGCGGTAGGTCTTCCCGCTGCTCAGGTTTTTCAACGTGCCCGCCGGAATGTCGATCTCCAGCTCGTCGCCGGTCTTGACCTCCGTGATCAACCGCTGGGTGGATTCGAACGGCATGCAGAAGGCGCCGTCCACGACGTTCCGGTAGAAGATCCTCGCGTAGGATTCGGCGACGACCGCCTGGACGCCCGCGATCTGCAGGGCCTCGGCGGCATGCTCGCGCGAGGAGCCGCAGCCGAAGTTCTTCCCGCCGACCACGATCTGATAGGGCGAGCGGTAGTCGTTCTCGGGCGCGAACTTGACGTTGCCGTGCGGAAGGCCGGCCGCGGCGTCCGGCACGCCCGAGAACGCGTACTTGCCGTAGAGCTTGCGCTCTTCGGGATCGCTCAGGCTGTAGACGAGGTGCTTGGCGGGGATGATCTGGTCGGTGTCTATGTTGTCCCCGATGACGTAGGCTTTACCTCGGATCGAGTCTTGCACGCGGCATCCTGCTTACAGCAGCTCGCGGCTCACAGGAACTCGCGCGGGTCGGTGATCGTGCCCGTGATCGCGGAGGCCGCCACCGTGTAGGGCGAGGCGAGATAGACCTGGGCCGTCTTCGAGCCCATGCGGCCGGGGAAGTTCCGGTTGGTGGTCGAGATGCAGACCTCGCTCTTGTTGAGCCGGCCGAACGTGTCCGACGGGCCGCCCAGGCACGCCGCGCACGAGGCGCCTTGCGCGATCTTGGCCCCGGCCCTCTGGAAAGTCTCGAGCAGGGTCTCCCCGTTCAGCTTGGTCGTCGCCACGCCGCGCGCCACCTCGGTCGTGGCCGGCACGATGTATGTGTCGGTCTTCACCTGCCGGCCCTTGAGGATCGTGGCCGCCGCAACGAAGTCGTTCAGCTTTCCGCCGGTGCACGAGCCGATGTAGGCGCGGTCCAGCTTGATGCCGTGGCATTCGCGGGCCGTGGCCCGGTTGTCCGGCGAGTGCGGCTTGGCGACCGTGGGCTCGATGGCGGCGGACTTGTACCGCCGCACGCTGTGGAAGCGGGCGCCGGGGTTGTCCTGCACCGGCTCGTAAGGCTTGCCGGTCTTGGACTTCACGAATTGCTCGGTCACGGCGTCCACAGGGATCATGCCGTTCTTGCCGCCGGCCTCGATCACCATGTTGCAGAGCGTCATCCGCTCCTCGATCGAGAGCGACATCACGCCGTCCCCGGCGAACTCCATGGCGCGGTACGTCGCGCCGTCCACGCCGATGTCCCCGATGATGTGCAGGATCAGGTCCTTGGCCATCAGGTAGGGCGGGAGCGGCCCTTCGAACTCGAACCGCATGGTCTCCGGCACCTTCACCCAGAGCTTGCCGATCCCCATGATGAGGGCGGCGTCGGTGTTGCCGATCCCCGTGGCGAACTCGCCGAACGCGCCGGCGGTGCAGGTGTGCGAGTCGGTGCCGAAGAGCACCTCGCCCGGGCGGGTGTGACCCTCCTCGGGCAACGCGATGTGGCAGACCCCTTTATATTTGTCCGTGCCGACGTCGTAGTAGTACGGCAGGCCCTGCTCCTTCACGAAGGCGCGGAGCACGTCGATGTTGCGGTGCGCGTGCTGGTCGTTGGTGAAAATGTAGTGGTCCGGGATGATCACGACCTTCTCCGGGTCCCAGACCTTGGCGTTCGGACCGAACTGCTTGCGGAAGATGCCGATCGTCCCCGGCCCGCACACGTCGTGGGTCATCAGGATGTCCACGTCCACCCAGATATTGTCGCCCGGCACGACGGTTTTCCGCCCCGCGTGTCCCGCCAGCACCTGCTCTGTCATCGTCATGCTCAAGGGCCCCGCTCCTCTCGAATTGGGAATGAGATCGGTTCAGCGCGCGCGAGTGTGATTCTAGCCGATGAAACGCCGAAAGTGCAAGGCAGCCGCGATTGACACGGCGAAGGACCTTCGGCTATCGTAACGCTCATGCACGTGAGTCCACTGTCCGGGTTCGGGGGCGACCTCGCGCCGATCCGGATTCCCAGCGTCATCCCGTTGTTTCCCCTCCCCAACGTGGTCTTTTTCCCGCGGACGTACCTGCCGTTGCATATTTTCGAATCCCGCTACCGCCGGATGGTCCGGGACGCCGCCGCCAGCCATCAGATGATCGGCATGGTCCTGCTGAAGGAGGGTTGGGAGACGGACTACGAAGGCGCCCCGCCGATCTTCCCGACCGGGGCGTTGGGCCGGATGGTCACCGTGCAGGCGCTGTCCGACGGCCGGTTCAATATTCTGTTGCAAGGGCTCAGCCGGTTCGAGATCCAGGAGGAGCTCGGCTCCGAGTCCTACCGCCAGGGCCGGATCCGGCTCGCGGATTTCTCCGCGCCGGAGAAGAAGCTCCCGTCCGACGTGCGGGCGGAGCTGGTGAAGCTGGTCGGGAACTTCCTGCTGTCGCGCGAGGACGGGGTCGCGCTCGCGAACTTCCTGAAGCAGCCTGTGGATGACGAGACCCTCGTGTACAATCTGTCCTTTGCCCTGGATTTCACGCCGCTGGAGAAGCAGTTCCTGCTGGAAGCGGACTCCCTCGCCCAGCAGGCCCGCCGGCTCGTGGACCTCCTGCAATTCAAGCATTACGAGCGAAACGAATCGATCGGTTGGGGCTGACCTTGAGCGGCTCCGTCGCCATCGAAGTCGCGCACCTCTCGAAGACCTACGAGGGGAACGTCACCGCCGTCGAGGACATCACGTTCCAGGTGGCCCCTGGTGAGGTCTTCGGCCTGCTGGGGCCCAACGGCGCCGGGAAGACCACGACCCTGCGCGTCCTGATCACGGTCCTCCGTCCGTCCGGCGGCACCGCGCGCGTGCTGGGGCTGGACGTCGTCGAGCAGGCCACGCAGGTCCGCCAGATCATCGGCTACGTGCCGCAGGAGCGGGCGATCGACCGGTTCCTCACCGGCCGCGAACATCTTCAATTGCTGGCCAGCCTGTACCACCTGCCCAAGGACCGCGCGGCCGCGCGCATCGACGAGGTGCTGAGGCTGGTCAGTCTCGAGAACAAGGCCGACGAGGTAGCCCGGAACTACTCCGGCGGGATGAAACGGAAGCTGGACATCGCCTGCGGGCTGATTCCCGATCCCAAGGTCCTGTTCATGGACGAGCCCACGCTGGGGCTGGACGTCCAGAGCCGCCTCAAGATCTGGGAGCACATCCGCGAGTTGAAGGCGCGGGGCATCACCATCATGGTGACGACGAACTACCTGGACGAGGCCGACCAGCTCTGCGACCGCATCGCCATCATCGACGGCGGGCGGGTCAAGGCGATCGGCACTCCCAACGAGCTCAAGTCCGGCCTCGGCGGGGACGTCGTGACGCTCACCCTCGCGCCCGGCGATCTGGACAAGGTCGAGGGGTTGGCGCAGGCCCTGAAGGCGCAGGAAGGCGTGCGGGCCGTGAGCGCTAACCGAAACAGGCTGGACATCCGGGTCACCTCCCCGGAGAAAACCCTGCCGGCCATCCTGGCCCAGGTGGGCGCGCGCCAGTGCCGGCTGGAGTTCGTGGACTATCACCGGCCGCGCCTGGACGACGTCTTCCTGGCGCACGCGGGGCACCGGATTCAGGAGGACTGAGGGCTAATGGAGCAGTACATGCAGGAGGTCGGCGCGCTCACGATGCGCTGGGTCAAACGGCTGAGCCGCGAGAAGTTCAGCATGGTGTTCACGCTGTTCCAGCCGATGGTGTTCTGGCTGATCTTCTTCGGCAACCTGTTCCAGCGGACCGCGAACGCCGAGGTCGTGCAGGCGCCGA
>VBOD01000108.1 GCA_005877615.1 Nitrospirota bacterium
CAGCGCCACGGAAGACTTGCCGATGTGGCCGTTCAGCTGCTCGAACGCCACCCCGCGACGGACGGAATGCACGCCGCCACGCAGGTCGGCGAACGGGAGGGACAGCCGCTGGTCCGTAAAGTTGAGGTCTTTCACCGCAAGGCCCCACTCCACCTCCAGATGGTCAAGCTTGGCCAGCGGGCCCGCCAGCTTGACGACAGCCTCGGCCTCGCCTTTCAACCCAGTGAGGCCGGCCGGTCCGGCTGGCAGCAACGACTTCGGCGCGACCCGGGCCACGATCACGGCCAGCTCCTGGGCCGAGACCTTGCCCTTGATATCCAGGGAGAGAGTGGGGTTCTGCGCGAGGGACGTCACCTCGCCCCGTCCCTCCGTCACCTCCGCCAGACCGTACCGGCCCGTCAGTTGCTCGATGGCGATCCGGTCAGCCATGACCCGCAGCTTGCCCTTGACATCAGAAAGGGGGACGCGATTGGCACCGAGCACGGCGGTTCCTCCCAATAGATGTACCTCCCCCTGGACGGTCAGTCGGTGCTCCTGCTCCGGCATCCACGCCACTTGCAACGAGACCAGTTGCACCGTACCGGCCACTTGGGCCTCTTTCAAAAACCCCAGCGAATGCGATTGGATCACCTCCTCAGGAAGGCTGGCGACCAGAGACTCCAGTTTGAACGGCGTCGTCGCCAATGCAGCCGTGAACGACATTCGGGGGGTGAACAATTTGGCCAGGCCGATGCTGCCCGTGATCGTCGTCCCGCCGCCCGTCGCGGTCAGGTCCTTGATCTCCAGCGCGCGTGTGCCTGTCGCCCAGCGGTACTCGTAGGAGGCCGCCAGATCAACCGGCGTCTGGACTCCGCGCAGGAACATGTTGTCGTTCAGGAACGGGGCGAGCTGCGCCAGGTCCACTCGCTTGGCCTCCACCCGTCCGGTCGCCCTGCCTCCCACGCCCGCCTGCTCGATCGCCTGTCGGGCGACCGCACCCGTCACCGTGATCGTCGCGTCGCCGGTCTCCTGCGGCACCGCGGCAAAGAACCGGTACCCCAGGTGCATGCCCGTCCGCTTCACAGTGGTGTTCACATGCCGGAACGCAACGGTGCGGGGAAGAGCCGAGCCGTAGGTATCCTCAAACGCGATCTCCCCGTCGGCGATGGACAGCTCTTCGCCCAGCAGCGGGGTTGTGAAGCTGGCCGTGTCGGCGGTCGCGGTAAAGAGATCGGAGATGTTCAGCTTGCCGTCGGGACCGCGCTTGATCTTCACCTTGGGCATGTCCAGCGCGATCCGCTTGGCCAGGACCTTGCGCTTCAAGAGCGGAAAGATTCGCAAGTCGATGAAGAGGTGTTCGGTGGAGAGAAATTCGTCCTGGCCGTCCGCTTCCCGGATGACGACGTCATCGAGCGTCATCCGGACGTACGGGAACACCTCCACGTGGGCGCGTTTCATCTCCACTTTTCGGCCAAGCTGGTCCTGGGCCTGCGAGATCAATAACGCCTGATAATCGGCGCTGTTCAGGATGAGAGGGAGCGAGAGGATGAGAGCGGCCAGGATGGCGAGGGGGAGGAGGATCAGCCACGCGACCGTGCGACGCAGGTTCCACACAGGGCCGATATTACCCGACGGCGCGAAAAATGCCAACGGGGGATGTAACACTGAACAACGCGAAGGGTCTGGTTTTAGGGTATAATCCGCGCGCCGTGCCATCGCCTTCGCCCAACCCGGCCTCCGGCCCCGCCCCCTCCGGTACGCGCTGGAAGATTCTGGCGCTGCTCACGCTGATCAGCATCATCACCTATGTGGACCGGGTGAACATCTCGGTAGCCGCGCGGCAGATGATGCCGGCTCTCGGGCTCACCCAGATGCAAATGGGTTACGTCTTTTCGGCCTTTGTGCTGGGCTACGCCCTCTTCCAGATCCCGGGTGGATGGCTGGGGGACCGGTGGGGCACCCGCCTGGTGCTGGCCGGCGCCGTCGTCTGGTGGTCCGTGTCCACCGCCCTCACCGCCGTCGCCGGCACCTTGCCCACGGCCGAGTGTCTGGGGGTTCTGGGCTCGCTCATCCTGATCCGGTTCTTGATCGGCGTGGGCGAGGCTGCGGCTCTTCCCAACTTCAGCCGCGCCGTGGCCAACTGGTTCCCGCTCCGCGAGCGAGGACTTGGCATGGGCGTCTCGATCGGCGGCATCGGCATAGGCTCAGCCATCACGCCCCCGCTCGTCGCGTGGATGATGGTGAATTTCGGGTGGCAGAGCACGTTCTACGCGGCCGGGCTCGCGGGCGTGCTCATCGCAGGGCTCTGGGGCTGGTACGCGACCGACCGTCCCGAGCAGCACCGCGGCGTCAACCACGCGGAGCTGTTGCACATTCAGGGCGAGAGCGCTGGTGCCACTCCCTCTTTGCTCCTCGTTGAGCCCGTCCCGTGGCGGGCGTTCGCGCGAACCCCCTCCGTCTGGTGGATCGTCGTCAGCTACACCGCACTGGGCTACGTCGCCTACGTCTACATGTCGTGGTTCTATCTGTATCTGGTGAACGAGCGGGGCTTCGGGGTTCTGCGCGGAGCCTTCTTCGCCTCTGGACCCTTTCTGGCGATGACCGTGCTTTGTCCGCTGGGTGGCTGGGTCACCGATCGCGTCGCCGCCGCGTTCGGCGTGAACGCGGGACGCTCCTGGGTCGGCAGCGCGGGGATGCTGCTCTCCGGCACATGCATCGTGGCCGGCACGCAGATCGCGGAACCGTATACGGCGATCACGCTGCTGTCGCTCGGCGCGGGCTTTCTCTACTTCACGGTGGGCGCGTTCTGGGCGAGCATGATTGACCTGGCGCCGCGCCACGCTGGCACGCTCTCCGGCGTCATGAACACCGGCGCCAACATCGGGGGCACGCTCTCGCCGACGCTCACACCCTGGCTGGCGGAGCACTTCGGCTGGAACGTGTCGCTCAGCTTCGCCGCAGCGATCGCGGCGATCGGCGGCCTGCTGTGGCTGCTGGTCAGACCGGGCGACGGGTTGAAAAAGGAAGCATAGCGGGTGACACCGCATGGGACCCGGGCGGAGCGCAACTGTCGTTGCGAGGAGTCCGCGACGCGGCAACCTCGGCCGAGATTGCTTCGGCTGCGCCTCGCAATGACAATCCGGGTGGCTCGGCGACAGGACCCGCTCTAAATCAATAAAACGCCATCGCGGCGTAGGTGACGGTGGAGTTGTACTGGTCCACGGTGGCGCGATCGTAGCGCAGCATGCTCCCTTTCGGCGCGGAGCCAGTTGGATTGCCGAGGAGCTTCAGCATCGTGTAGAGCGGCGGCAGCAGCCCGATGCGACGCGCGTCGTCTTCTTTCTGGATGAACTGGAGGAACGCCTCTGCATCGCCATCCTCCGCATGCTTGAGCATCGCCAGGTCTGCCTGCATCGTCTTGTGGAACGAGAAGTCCGTCGGCGGCTTGAGATCGCCGTAGCGCATGCCGATGTGGGCCAGGTCCCCGCTGACCACGAAGCAGACCTCCTTGCCGAAGGCCGCCAGGGCCTTGCGGAACGCCTCGATGAACTGCACGATGCGCTGCCCCTGGGCGAGCAGGTCTGAGTGGCTGAAATGCAGATGTGAGAATGAGCAGAGCATCGGCACGATCGTGAACGGTTTCGTGTGGCCCAGGATATGTTGGAGAAACACCGCCTGGAACTCGATGGCGTGGTCCTTACGGTGAGCGAGCTCTTCCTGGAAGAACACGCCACCGCCGTGCTCGCGGAAGAGCCGCAGGAACTCCCGGTCGGTCCTGACGAGCCCGAGCGGGGTCTCGAAGTCCTTGTCGGTGCATGCGAAGAGGGTCTCGATGACCCCGCGTGCGACCCCCAGGATCACGAACACGTCGGGCGTCTTGGCTTCCCGCACTTCCTTGTAGGCCCAGGCGTAGATCGGCCCCGCCGTGTTGATCTCCACCTGTGGGGCGACAATCGCCTTGAGGGTCTGGCCGGCGTTCCCCGACGGAGCGCTGCCGGGCCCCTCTTTTGACCGGAAAAACACGTCGAGCTGCTGCTTCAGTTTCTCAGGGTCGGCCTCGTAGCTCTTTCCGGCGAACGCCGCCGGCCGCGTCGGTTGCGCCCGGAAGCTTTCCAGCAGCGCCTGTTTCGCTGCTTCAAACCGCTCGCCTTCCAGAAACAGCTTCTCGTCCAGGTCTGCGATGAACTTGTCAACCCACTGCGGCATGAGGATTTCGCCGAAGCGCTTGAGGTACTCGCCCGCGATCTGGTTCCGCGTGTGCTTCCCGTCGAGGAACTGCACCAGATAGAAGATGTTGGGGGGCAGAAACAGGATCCCCTCCGAAATCCCCTCGGGATCGCGCAGCCCGACGGATTGCGTCTCGCCCTCGCGCACGGGGAAGAACTCAAGATTTCGCAGCTTGGGGTATTCCATTGTGAGCAAGATTATACTGCGTGTCTTCCGCGGCTGGCCATCTCCCAGGCGGCCAGGGCCAGCACCGTGAGCGCCAGGAGCACCAGTGCCGCATAGCCGTACTCGGCGCTCGCATACTTGATGAGATCCGAGAACCGGCCGATCAGGAGCGACATGCGGGACATCACCGTATAGCCGAAGGCCGCGCCGAAGGCGATCATCAGGAAATAGATGCCCGTGCGTGCCGTCACTCTGCCTGGGCCGGTATGCTCGACCGAAAAGAAGAAATAGAACAGCACCGACACCACGCCGATGACCAGCACGATCGTGTTGACGCCGCTCTGCGGGGAGGCCAGGTTGAATCCCATGGACAGGCCGTCGGCGCCCCTGATCACCAGCGGATTCACCGTGTCCTCGATCTGCTTCAGGATGTAGGAGGAGACTGCCCGCGGAATCGCCACGCCCGACCCGAAACCGACCACGAAGGCGAAGGCGAGGCGGGAGAGCCAGGCGATCTTGGGAATGAACCGCGCCCACATGAGCAGGCCGAGCACCGCGGGGATCAGCAGCACGTAGCTGCCAAGCGCCGCGGGATTCTCGATGATGTCCTTCTTGACGGGCTCCCACAGTAGCCTGAGGAAGACCGTGTGCCAGGCGAGGACGACCGAATAGCCGACCGAGATACCGACGTACAGATGCTCCCCTAGCTTGAACAGCGGGTTATCCTTGTACAGAAAGCTGTAGATGAACAGGGTCAACCCGGCGGCCACCCAGGCTCCCAGCAGCGTCTCGGTGGGGAGGACGGGGCCTGGCATCAGTTCGACTTGCCTTCCTCCCCGCGCAACACGAAATAGAACACGTTGCACAGGAACACCAGGACAATGATCACGAAGTGGGTGGCGGACTGGGCGTCCATGCCGGCCGTCGCCGTGCCCTTCCGTTTGATCAACGTCTCGTACTCGGCCGCGCCCTGGAGCCCGCCGATCAGGCCGTTGATCTGGCCGCTGCGCAGGAAGGGGTAGAGACCCGGCGCGATCACGCCGGTGGAGCCTCCGGCCATCTCGAAGCGGTACTTGTCCTTGCCGAAGACGTACCACATCTCGATGCCCGGGTTGCCCGCTGCTAAACTGACCATGTAATTCACGTCCCGGAGGCTTTTGACCCCTTCCAGCACGGGCATTCCTTGTGTCGGGGTCTTCTGATAATCAGATGGAAACGCCTTGTAGAGGTCCTGGCCCATCGCGATGACCAGCGAGCCGGCTCCGGGGCTCCAGCCCAGAAAGACATAGTCCTTGCCGCGCTCCCTCCCCATCTCAGCCGCCACGCGCGAAAAGATATCATCAGCCAAGCCCGTGCCGGTGAGCCAATGCGTCATGCCGATCACACGGAGATTTTTGCGGAAAGCGTGCCGGAGCAGCGCGACCGCCTGCGGCTCAAGCTCCGGCTTGGAGGATGGATCAAAATCGAAGGAGAGCAGGAAGACAGAGCGCTCGGGCAACGCCTCGATGTAGTCATAGACGGCCCGCACCTCCGGGGAGATCTTGATGGGCAGCCCGAAGGGCCGGAGCAACGGCAGCAGGACCGCCGCAGCGATCAACAGGAAGATGATCCGCCGGTCGATCCCGATCATGCGGCGGGCAAAGTCCTTCACTGGTCCCTCCCCCCACCAAGGTACGCGCGTTCGATGCCCAGGATGATCTTCAGCGAGAGGGCGACTTGCCCCATGCTCACGCCGATAAGAATGGCGCGCCGGACCGCGCTGTTCACCACGTTCAGGAGCCACTGGGTGACATCCCAGGTCCAGGGCAGGAGGAACTGACCCAGGGGGACGCGTCCCATCATGACCAGCACGGCGGCCACGAGCAGCACGGACGCCTCCCGGGAGCGCGCCCGGAAGGCGCGGTAGGCCGCTGAGGCTATGAAGAACGCCAGGATCGAGAACATGGTCCCCTGCAACGGGACCATCGAGTAGTCGTAGAGCCAGCCCAAGGCGGTCTGCGCCCCGTTCACCCTGGTCTCCCCCTTGCTCCAGAACCCGACGATGATGGTGGCGAGCATCGCGGCGTAGAGCACGATGCTGTAGCCCCAGCCGGGCACCTGCCGCTTGATCTTGACGGCATGGACGTGAAAGATGCTGGCCAGCCCCAGCGCCAGCGCGAACCCCGAAATGATCTGCATCCATTTGGAGACGTTGGTGATGGCCTCCTCGGAGACAGGATGGGGAATGTAGTACTGGATGGCGAACGCCACGCCCATCACGAAGGTGACGGCCAGCGGGAGTTGGCGCTTGAGGAAGATCACTTGAAGTCTTTGAACAGGTCCAGCAGGTAGCTGAACCCGTCTGTGCCCAAGAGCACGCCGAGCGTCGCCAGGCAGGTGCCGAGGATGAGCGCGCCCATGATCAAGGCCTTGCCGATGTCCTGGCCCCGCAGTGTCCCGACCAGGACCGGCTCGCGCGAGAGGTAGGCGCTGGCCGCGTAGAGCTCCTCGCCGATCAACGTGTAGTCGCAGGTGGTCACGAAGAACGGGAGTTGGTGATCCGAATCGGTGCCGGCGATCTGGATCGCCCCGGTGCTGGCCCCGGTTTCGGTCAACAGCAGGGACTCCGCGAAATAGGAGCCCATGAAAAAGTTCGCGGCCGGCTTCTCCCGCAGCATGATCCCGTCCACGGCTGCCGTGTAGCTGAACTGGTCGCTCGTGATGAAAAAGTTCGAGTCATCCTTGTAGGCGTCAGGCCGGCCGGCCGCGACGTACGACTCCTTGACGATCTCCTGACAGACCGCCATGACGATCGGATCGCGGTGCGGAACCTTCAAGCTCGTATCGTAGTGCGCGACCTTCTTGGCTACCTCACCGAGGATGACGGTGGCCGCGATGGTGGAGACTTCGTCCATCCCGCCGGAACCGGTGAGGTAGAGGATCGGGCGGCCCATTTCCGTCGAGCGGCCGATCGCCTCCTCGACCGCGTCCAGGCCGGCGATGCGACGCAAGTGGACATGGGGGTTCCGCCGCGCCGCCGCAATGCTCGCCAGCAGGACGCCCGTGAACGCCACGACGAACACGAGGTTGTTTGCCTGGGCCGTGTTGAAGATGTTGGGAGCGGCCGTCGCCTCGGCCACCTCCGACCAGACTTCCTGCACGCCCTCCCGCACGCGGAGCTTCACGAAATAGGGCTTGCCGTTTTCGATCGGAAAGGCCTGGGAGGAGACGAGCTTCACATAGTGGTCGCCCTTGGCGGCGGGCTGGGCCCACCATGGGAAGTCCCCCGGTTTCACGTAGCGCGTGTTGGAAGGGAACTCCGCGACTTTCTTGAACGGGGCGGCAGCGCCCTCCGCCATCCAGACTTGGACGATCCGGTCAGCACGGTCGGCGGGAGAAGCTTTCCAGACAAGACTCAGGCTTCTGCCGGCATCGTTCGGGGTATCCAGGGCCCGAAAGCCTGCCGGCGCAGGGGTAGCCGCCAGTGCCGGTGCTCCCAGGAGTAGCAGTAGCAACAGGAGCAAGGGGGCGAGAATCACTTTAACTGTATCTTAACGCTGATGGCCCCACCGAGATCCCCTTCCTTCGCTCCCTCCTTCATGTAGCCCGAGATGTCCTTCTCCCCCTTCGGCTCCCCGTGACACGGAAGACAACCCTTGAGGTAGAACAGCGGCAGCATGACCCGGATGGCCTTGCCGCCATCCACGGTGTCACTGACGATCTTCTCGCCCTGGCGGGGATAGGACGGATCCGCGAACGCCTTGAGGACTCTCGCCTCGAACTCATCCGGCGTATTCTTCGGGTTCCGCGGAGGATTCATGGTCTGCTTGAGGTACACTCCAGTCTTGGCACGGAATTTGGCCGCCGCTTGGGTGCCGAAGGTGGCGGGAATGAAGCCTTTGAAGCCCACACCCTGTTTGTTGATCACGATCTGGTAATCCGTCACCACCTGCTTTTCCGCATCCACGAGCGCGGGCAGGAGCTTCTTGGCCAACTCCGGCACCTTTTCGGTCTTCAGGTTGACGAGGTCCACGTTCGCCCGCTCCTTGAACTTGGCGATCAACTGTTTTTCGAACACCTCGGGGGGAAAGTTCTTATCCCCCCTTTCAGGATCGTTGATCAATGACTGGTTCGCCCCGATGGTCACCCGACCCGCGTCCAGCAGGATCGCCAGTAGCCGCCCGGTCTCAACCACCTCAGAATTAGCGCGAACTTTCGGTGGCAGGAGAAGATCGTGCCCCAGGAAAACCGTCACCAAGGCGATAACGATCGCTCTCGCTCTGTTCATAGCCACCTCCATTGGTTCATTTCAACGCCAGCTTGACGCTGATAGCTCCACCAAGGTCCCCTTCCTTACTCCCCTCCTTGATATAGCCGGAGATGTCCCGCTCGCCCTTCGGCTCTCCATGGCAGGCGAGACATCCCTTACCGTAAAACAGCGGCAGCATTATTCTGACAGCCTTCCCGCCATCCACGGTCGCGCTGATGACCCGCTCGCCTGCGCGCGGATAGGCGGGCTCGGCAAACTTTTTCAAGGTCGCCGCTTCAAACTCATCAGCCTTGTTCTTTGGATTCCTGAGCAACTCGTCAAAGGTGGTCTGCTTCAAATAGAACCCAGTCCTGGCGGTGAAGATCGCCGCCGCATGGGTGCCGAAGGTGGCCGGGATGAAATTCTTGAACCCCATCCCCTGTTTATTGATGATAGGCTGGTACGTGGCGACGGTCTTCTTGCTTGCCTCGACGAGCACCGGCAGGAGCTTCTTCGCCATCGGCGGCACCTTCTCGCTCTGGAGATCCCGCAGATCGACACCCGACCGTTCCTTGAATTTTGCTAAGAGCTTCTGCCCGAAGACCTCCGGCGTGAAGCCCTTGTCGCCCTTATTGAGATCGTTGATGAGGGCCTGGACCGATCCGACCGTCACGCGGCCTGAATCGAGCAGGATCGCCAGCAGCCGTCCGGTCTCAACGAGCTCCGGGTTGGCCGCTACCGACGAAGGGTAGAGCCCCATGACGACAAGAACGAGCAATAAAGACGTCAGCACAAGCGTTTTTTTCATCGCCACCCCCTCACGCGAATGTCAAACACGCCTGACGAGAAGCCCTCCCTCGCGCTTTCGCGGGCGCATATGAGAGCACAGCAACGAGGAAAATGCTATCCCTCTTCCTCCTCAGCCCTCGATCACTTCGATGTTCGCCCGCGGGATCACCGCGCGCGAGCCGTCGGTGAACTGGACCTCCATCACACGGACGCGGCTTTCCGTGGGAATCATCTGCAAGTCAGACGGCAAGCCCACGACCTGGCCGATCCGCCCGAAGAAGGGGGCCCGGATGACGCGCACCGGATCGCCGACCTTGATCCCACCCCTCGCCTCTCCCCATTGGCCGGCTTCGATGCCCTGGATCTGTTCGTCGGGCGCTAGCGGCACGATGATTTCCGGACGGATGACCCCCGCACGGATCTGCGTCGCGCCGGAGATGGACGCCTTGCGTCCGTCCAGCTTCCGCAGCAACTCGAAGGTCCGGCGGGCCATCGGGATGCGCCCGAACCCTTCGGTCAGGACCAGGGTAAAGCCGACGGTTTCCGTTCCGGTGATGGCCACGCCGAGGTCGTAACCCAGTAGCGCCCGCAGGTCCTGGTCGTGCATCCCGCCGACGACGACTCCCTTGACGCCGACGGCTCTAGCCCGCGCGAGGGCCTCAGCCCCGACAAAGGCGCCCCCCACCACGATCTTTCCCGCATGGGCAGCCGTGAAGTGCGCGGCCGTCACATCCTCTTCCGGCGAAGCGACCCCCATGACCAGGGTCCCCCAGGTTTCACCGCCGATCCCGAAGATTCCTTGGATGAAGGCGCACGTCGTCTCCACTTGCACCCCCTGGCCCGGCAGCACCTCCGCAACCGTGCCGTCAAGATAGGCGAAGAGCTCCACCGGCCGCGGCGGCTCCCGCAGGATGACCTGCCCCGTCGCCGTTGAAATGGTCTCCACGGTCCCGGTGATGGGAGAGCGCACCTGCGTCTTGAACCACTTGAGGAAGGGTTTGGTCTCCGCCAGGACGTCCCCTTGCTGGATCCGGTTTCCCTCCCGCGTGACCATGTAATCGGGCAGGTCTTCAGGCAGGATGCCGAGCTGATTGACGAGATTCACCACATGGACTTTGCCGGGCAACTCCGCGCGAGCCACAACCGTCGCTGCGGTGACGGCCTCGCCGGCCTCGACGAGGACCGTGCCAGACAGCGGCAGGATCCGCTTCTTGGAAACGACGGTTCGCGGCGTGACGGTGAGACCCGGTGTGTAGGTGTGTGCCATAATCGGCAAGAGCCTTCCTAATCCTGAAGTTATCGTTTAACGATTAACGATTAACGTTGTGTTATTCCGGGTAAAGATTCAGCGCGGCGTGCCAATGCTTCAAGGCGCGCACCCGCTCGTCCGTCTGCGTGGGCAACTGCAGCGGCCGCTCGCGTCCGTCCAGCATCACACCGACGACGCCCCCCCGGGCGCGCCGCTCGACCGGCACGCCCTTGCCCGCCCCCAGGTCCACGGACCGGGCCGGGGCCATGGCGACCGTGGCCTCTTCTCCGACCGCGAGGGGAAACAGCCGGACCTCCCCGAAGGCCAGGGTTCCTTTCACCAACTCACGTCCACTCGGAAACGTGATGGTGTAGTCCGCGCAGCGCGCCCCCCGGGCGCCTTGCCCGATGGGCGCCACGCATGTGCCCAGGTGGATCAGGCAATCCCGAACGAACACGTCGGTCGCGGCCTGCTCGTTGACGGTGGAGAGCACTCCCAGATGCGGCATCATGAAAATGCTGTCCACGGCCAGCTCGGTGAACCCGAGCGGCTCGTAAGCGTCGACCATCATGAGAAAGGATTGCACCCGGCGCGGGGCATGCGAGAGGATACCCCCGCTGCCGACGATCAGATCGAGCTTCAGCATGTCCACGAGCGTCTTCCCCGACGCCGTCTGCTCGAACACATCGGAGATGGACCGCACCTGCTGGACCCCCTTCAGGCCGGTCGCCAGGGACTTGTGGTGAATGAGGGCCAGGCGCAGGGCCTCGCGCGCGATGGCCTGCTCGATCTGGAGCTCGTCAAGGGTCTGCGGAACCGTCGTCGGGCGGATCATCTTGTTTTTGATCCGGTTGCGCAAGTCCTGCTCGTCGATCGAGAACGGCACCCAGCGCATGATGTTGTCGAGCGTCGCCTCGGCCAGCACGTTCGAGATGCTGTAACTCATGCCCAGATTGGCCGAGACGGTCCGGTTGAAGATGCCGTGAAACACCGAGAACACGTCGGTGGTCGCCCCGCCGATGTCCACGCCGATCAGGTTAATCCCCTGCTTTTTGGCGACGGTCTCCATGATGAGCCCCACCGCCGCCGGCGTCGGCATGATCGGCGCGCCGGCCCAGGAGATGAGCTTCTTGTAGCCCGGAGCCTGCGCCATGACGTGCTCCAGGAACAGGTCGTGGATCTTCGCGCGGGCAGGCCCGAGGTTCTCTCTCTCCAGCACGGGCCGTAAGTTCTCGGTGATGGTCAGCGCGGTTTTCTTGCCGAGGATCTCGCTGATGCGCGAGCGCGCGTCCTTGTTACCTGCGTAGATCAACGGCAGGTTGTAGCTCATCCCGAGCCGCGGACGGGGCTCGGCGGCCGCGATGTATTCCGCCATCTCCACCACATGCGTCACGGTGCCGCCGTCCGTCCCGCCGGAGAGCAGGATCATGTCCGGGCGCAGCGAGCGGATGCGTTCGATCTTCTCGTGCGGCAGGCGCCCGTCGTTCGAGGCCAGCACGTCCATCACAATCGCCCCGGCCCCGAGGGCGCACCGCTGGGCGCTCTCGGCCGTCATGCTCTGCACGACCCCGGCCACCATCATCTGGAGCCCGCCCCCGGCGCTGCTCGTGGAGATGTAGATGTCCACGCCGACCTTCGGATCACCGCTCGCTCCGCTCGGGGTGATGATCTTTTCGCCGTCGAGGATCTTGCGGCCGGAGAGTTCCTCGATCTCCGCGATCGCGTTGAGGACTCCGCGGGTGACGTCCTCGAAGGGCGCTTCCACGGTGGTGGGCGCCTCCCCCCGGTAGGTCTGCCGGTACTCGTCTCCCACCCTCTCGATCAGAATGGCCTTGGTCGTCGTGCTGCCGCAGTCCGTCGCGACGATCGTGCGGAGCGGGCGGCGCGGGTCTGAGGTCACGGGAGTGTCGACGTGCGTCGCTCGATCAGGACTGTCAGTCGCGAGAGGGTGTCGCGCCGCTCGAGCAGCTGGGCCACGCGCTCCACGTCACGCTGGGGGAAGATCACTTCGAGGATCGGAGTGAAGAAGTGCAGGGCCTGGCTGCCGAGGAAACTCATCGGCCCGACCGACTCAAGAAACAGGATGGCCGGCATCGCCATCCCGCGCTCCACGACGGTCGCAGCGACCCGCTCGAGCAGGGCCACATCTTCGGGGGAGAGCGGCTGGCCTTCCGGTTCCACCGCAAAGGCATGCCGGACCAGGGCCGTCAGCCCGCTCAGTCGTTGCGCCAGAAACCCCTTGGAGAACGGTGCCATAGCCACTCGCAGACGTGGGCCGCGGAAACCTGCGCATTATAGGGAGGGGGCGGAGAGAGAGTCAATTCGCGCCAAGACGCGCTCCTTCGGCGGCATGGTAGGAACTACGCACCAAGGGACCGGACTCCACATGGCGGAAGCCCAGTGCCAACCCTTCCGCCTTGAGCAGCCGGAACTCCTCTGGCGGGTAGAAGCGCATGACCGGCCAGTGGGCCTTCGTTGGTTGCAGGTACTGTCCAATCGAGAGGATCGCGCAGCCGGCCGCGCGGAGCTCCCGCATGACCGTGCGCACCTCTTCCACTGTTTCGCCCAGACCGACCATGAGCCCGGACTTGGTGACGGCCCCGCGGCTGGCCGCCGCCTCGAGCATCGCGATCGACCGGTGGTACCTCCCCTGAGGCCGTACCGATGGGAACAGCCGCGGGACCGTCTCGATGTTGTGGTTGAGGATGTCGGGCTTGGCCGCCAGGACTGTCTCCAATGCGGCGAAGTCACCGAGAAAATCCGGAATGAGGACCTCGATCGTGCAGGTCGACAGTTCCCGCCGGATGGCCCTGATCGTCTCGGCGAAGATCCGCGCGCCGCCGTCGGGCAGCTCATCGCGGTTGACCGACGTGATCACGGCATGGCGGAGTCCGAGCCTCTTCACCGCCGCCGCCACCCGTTCGGGCTCCGCTTCATCCAGCGTCAGGGGCCGGCCGGTGGTCACCGCACAGTAGTGGCACCGGCGCGTGCAGATGTCGCCGAGGATCAGGAACGTGGCAGTGCGGTTGTTCCAGCACTCCCAGACGTTCGGGCATCGCGCCTCTTCGCAGATCGTGTGGAGGTTCAGTCCCCAGGTGAGCCGCCTGATCTCCTGATAGTCCGGCCCCTGGCGCAATTCCACCTTGAACCATGCCGGCAGGCGCGGCCTCGCCTCCTGAAGAACCGGAATCTGGCGGCTCATCGTATCCAGTATAGCAGATGCGCACACTCAGGAACCGCGCCGAGAGAGGCCAGCAGAATGTTGCGGAGGGGTGAACTAGGCCTTGCCGGTGTACTTGGCGATGATCGCGTCCTGCACCGGCTTGGGGCAGGGCTGGTACTCCTTGAAGTCCATCGTGAACGTGGCGCGCCCCTGGGTCTTCGACCGGACGACGGTCGCATAGCCGAACATCGTCGCGAGCGGCACCAGTGCCTCCACGACCGACGCGGTCGCGCGCGTGTTCATGCCGACGATGTGCCCGCGTCGGGAGTTCAGGTCGCCGATCACGTCGCCGGTGAACTCGTTGGGCGTCACTACTTCGACGCGCATGATCGGCTCGAGCAGGACGGGCTTGGCTTTCAAGACCGCCGACTTGAAGGCCATGTTGCTGGCGATCTTGAACGCCATCTCGCTGGAGTCCACCTCGTGGTAGGACCCGTCGATGACGTGCACCTCCACGTCCAGCAGGGGGAATCCGGCGAGGGGGCCCATGGTCATTCCTTCCTCCACGCCCTTCTGGACCGCGGAGACGTACTCCTTGGGGATGGCCCCGCCGCGGATGTCGTTCACAAAAACCAGGCCCTTGCCGGTCTCCGCCGGCTTGACCGTCAGGACCACATGCCCGTACTGGCCGCGGCCGCCGGACTGCTTGATGTGTTTCCCTTCGGCTTCCGCCTCCGCCGTGATCGCTTCGCGATAGGCCACTTCGGGCGCGCCCGTGTTGGCCTCCACCCTGAACTCCCGCTTGAGGCGGTCCACCAGGATCTCGAGATGCAACTCCCCCATGCCGGAGATGACCGTCTCGCCCGTCTCCTCGTCCATCTTGACCTTGAACGTGGGGTCTTCCTGGGCCAACCGGCTCAAGGCGTAGCCCATCTTCTCCTGGTCCTGCTTGGTCTTGGGCTCGATCGCCATCGCGATGACGGGCTCGGGGAACTTCATGAGCTCAAGCCGGATCGGATGCTTTTCCTCGCAGAGCGTATCGCCGGTGGTGGCCAGCTTCAATCCGACGACGGCGGCGATCTCACCGGCGTAGATCGCGTCGATCTCCTCGCGCTTGTCGGCGTGCATCTTGACCAGCCGGCTGGCCCGTTCGGTCTTCCCCTTGTTCGCATTGTAGAGGCTCATCCCCTGGGTGATCACACCGGAGTAGACCCGGACGAAGGTCAGCTGGCCGATGTGCGGATCGTTCAGCATCTTGAAGGCAATGGCGCAGAGCGGCTCGCTGTCGGAGGCCTTGCGCTCGATCCGGCGCTCGCCGTCCAGGCTGTAGCCCAGCATCGGCGGGATGTCCAGCGGCGAGGGCAGGTAATCCACCACCGCGTCCAGCAGGTGCTGGATGCCCTTGTTCTTGAAGGCGGAGCCGCACAGGCACGGGCTGATCTTCATCGTGATGGTCCCGACCCGGATGCACTGCCGAACCTCTTCCTCGGTCAGCTCCTTCCCATGCAGGTACTTGTCCATGATCGCATCGTCGAACTCGGCGACTGATTCGAGCATCTTCTCGCGATACTCCTTCGCCTGCTCCAGCATTCCCGCCGGGATCTCGCTCACGTCGTATTGGGCGCCCTTGGTCTCGTCCTTGAAGGTGATCGCCTTCATCGTGACCAGATCTACGTGGCCCGTGAAGTCACCCTCCCGCCCGATCGGGAGCTGCACCGGCACCGCACGGGCGCCGAGCCGGTCCACGATGCTCTTCACGCTCATGAAGAAATCCGCCCCCGTCCGGTCCATCTTGTTGATGAACACGATGCGGGGCACCTTATAGCGATCGGCCTGCCGCCATACCGTTTCGGACTGCGGCTCGACGCCCTGCACGGCGTCGAACACCGCCACGGCGCCGTCGAGCACGCGCAGCGACCGCTCGACCTCGATGGTGAAGTCCACGTGCCCGGGTGTGTCGATGATGTTGATGCGGTGCTTGCGCCACTCGCAGACGGTCGCGGCCGACGTGATCGTGATGCCCCGTTCCCGCTCCTGTTCCATGTAATCCATGACAGTGGTACCGTCATGGACCTCGCCCATCTTGTGAGCAACGCCGGTGTAGTACAGGATGCGCTCGGTCGTCGTGGTCTTGCCGGCATCGATGTGCGCCATGATGCCGATGTTCCGGATTTTCTTCAGCTCGTGTGATCGGGGCATATCCTCTCCGCTGACTGCTTAAGATCGACTACCGACACGACTGCGCTTCCTCTATCGTTCCCTACAGAAGCCACGGGCACGGTTTGAGCGTGGGGCCGGGATTACGAGGAAATGAAAGGGCAGGAAGGGCCTCGGCCGATTGACAAGGTACTATAGAGGATCAGCGCCTCGGCGTCAAGACCGAGGCGACCTAAGAGGGTGTCGTTCGAGAGCGCGGGGGTTCGCTGAGAGGGCGGAGCGGGTCCGGCAGAGCCCGGACCCGCCCGTGACGCGTACTACGCAGCCGTGGACTCCGCGAGCAGCGCGCGCCCCTTTTCAAGGGCCGCCTCGATACCGGCCTTGGTGCGCAGCGCGGTGCTGGCCACGTCCTTTTTCACCTTCATCGCGTAGTGCTTGATCTCCTTGCGCGTCTCCTTGCCAGGCTTCGGCGCGAACAGGATCCCGGCCACACTGCCGAGCACGGCCCCGCTGATGAACAGAAGCGTGATTGCCTTGACTGACGAAGCGCTATTCTCTTCCATGGACACACCTCCTCCTTGCTTCCTTGTTGGTTTCTCGAAAGAGGGCCCTCGCCTGAGCTCAGGTAGGAGAATTAGCATCATGCGTGCCAAATTAAAGACTCATTGTGATTCAAGCAGTTTGAGGAGACTGGCCTGAAAATCTTGACACAGCCCAACGTGTCATCGAGGCCACAGTGTGGGGAAAATCAACGGCTGAGATCGATTGAGAATCCCCGCACAATCTTTTTAACAATTTCCAGGGCCCCAGGATGCTCCCCCAGCCAACGGGCGCCGTGGAAGCTCAAGAAGGCTCCCGCACAGAGGATGGTCACCATCACGTAATACTTGCGATCCCGCGCCCATTCCTTGCGCAGACCCTCGAGGAATGGTTTGACGCTCCAAGCCCAGTAGTGCCTTCCGAGGAAGAGGCCAAGATATCGGTGGGTGCAGTTTCCGCAGCGAAACGGATAGATTCCGACACTGCTCGCAAGGTATTCTCGCGCACCTTGGCGCTTAGACCGGCGAACAGTTACCGACTCGCACTGGGGGCATGGCGGCCCATCGAACGTGTCCACAGGACGATCTTCCATCGAGGTGAGGGATAAGTCTAGCGCAGATTGTGACGGAAGGCCAGGGTCCCACACCACACTTGACAGGCCCAGTAGAATGGCCTAGGCTTGCCCCCTGCTTTCGCACCTTCTGCTGGTGGTGGTACCGCGAGAGTTTACGAACAGACACGCGCAACAGGGAAGGGAGGGTGTGCAATGAGACACGCGGGGAATAAGCGCAGGATGATTGCCCGTATTGGGGCTGCGATGGGATTTGTCTGCGGGTCGATCGGTCTCCTCGCAGGCCTGACGGATCATAATTGGAAGTTGGGCACGTTTGGATGGTTTGAAGGCGGTATCTTGATCACGCTGATTGGGCTGTTCGTGCTGCTAGACGGCATGTTCGCCTTCCAGAAGGACCGAATGGCTGCGTAGCGGTAGGCCCTCTCTCCCATAGCCACAATCATACTGTGGCCCACGCTGGCGATGCATGGAGAGAAGGCCATGGAATGCTCATCGCAGGACCTGACGAATCAGTCTGCTTTGGCGGGCCAGCATCCCATTGTACTGAGGCTTGGTCAGGAGACAGTACCGCTCCTTGTCAGAAAATGCCTTCACACAGGCTCGGGTTACCTGGAGCGCTTCACTGAGATCTCCGGATCGTTCGAGGATTCTGGACAAGCGCATGTAGGCAGCAGCCTGCTGCAGCGCGATGCTCGCATCGGGGGCCTGCGCTATGATTTGGCGGTAGGTCTGGAGCGCCGCTTCGGGATTCGTCTCTTCGGCCAGCATTGTGCGCAGCAGGGTCTGTGCGAGTCGATCGTGATTGCTCAGGCTCACTCCTTCGTGAAGCAGGGCCTGAAGGTCCTGGTCTGACAACAGGAGCGACCCGCTCTTACCTCTTTTCACCCGCCTCCGCAGTCGCTTTGCTACGGGCCACTGCCTTGTAATCGGGATGAGGGCACAGCGGCAGCCGAGGCGATTTGAGCAGTGAATACGGAGACCGACCTCCCGTGCCATAGGTCCTGAGTACACGTGCAAATGGGCCTTGCGACATTGCGTACAAGTTTGCGGGTCGTTCTCCGAGAGGCAGATGAAGAACTGTGACGTGACCGCTCGCCTGCGTCGAAGCTCGAGGGCATGCAGCTTCCAACACAGGAGCAGCCCAATAACCGCCAGATAACTTCGAACTTCCTCGGGGATGATCAGCGCGGAGAGCAAGTCGGTCATGCTGCTCCCAGTTTAATGCAAGGATCACCGTAGAATGCAAGGACTATGCCGGCAACTTAGTCGCGAGCGGTTTTCACACTGTCGGCAGAATTGTCAGTTGATCAGCCCCAGGGTGCGCCGGACTGTTATCGGAAGCGCCAAAAAGTGCGGGGGCGCTGGCTGGCTTGACAGGTCCCGCAGGGTGGCCTAGCCTTGCTACGTTCCCCTCGATCGAATGACATTGCACAGGCAGCGCCCTCTTTGAACCCAGTGTCTCGATGGCTCCCTCGACGGAGGCGGGTATGGCAACGATCCTAGTCGTAGACGACGAGCGTGTCTTTTGCGATCTGCTGAAGACGGTGCTGGGAAGCAACGGCCATGAAGTCTTTACGGCGTACAACGGGCGCGAGGCGCTCAACTTGTTTTCTCAGCACCGTCCGCAGTTCACCTTGCTGGACCTCCGCATGCCGGAGATGAACGGGATCGAAGTGCTGCGCCAGATTCGTACCATCGATGCCAGCGCCGCCGTGATGATTCTGACCGCATGGGGATCTGATGCGCTAGAAAAGCAGGCCCGCCAGTTGGGCGTGACCGATTTTCTGAGCAAAACGCTCGCGCTCGACACTATTATTACTTCCATGGAGCAGTTTCTCCCACCGGCAGCCGAGGCGGTGCAGCCGCCTTCACCGCCGCCAGAACCACCTCCAGTTCATACGAAGTCTCCTTCACCGCCTGTCGAGAAACCAAAGGCAAAGAGCGTTCCCTCAGATCACGCGAGGTCTCTTTCACCACCAGTAGAGAAACCGAAGGCAAAGAGCGCTCCGCCCAAGGTCCCAGGGACCAATCGTATTTTCCTCATAGAGAGCAACACCTATGTCAGCAAATACCTCAGACAGTTTTTGGCCCAGCGAGGGATTCCCGTAGAAGAAGTCAACGACGGCCCTACAGCCTTGGAACTCGTGAGCAAGGAAATGCCGCGGCTCATTGTTCTGAACATGGACCTTCAAGGGATGGAGGGACTGGAGGTCATGAGGGAATTGCGGGCCAAGAAGTACACTGGCGGAATCATCATGTTGTGCAGCTCTGAAGATGAGACCTTGTTGAACCTGGCAATCGACATGGGGTCGGTCGACATTTTGGGAAAGCCTGTTGATCCCGAACGACTCGCGGTGGCGATCCAGGTCGGCTTGCTGCTGGGGAAAGGGTGAGCGTGAACGGACGTCGCGAAATGGCACAAGAGAGACCGAAGTGCCCCAATGGGCATCCCGGTCAGATGACTCCTATGAAGAAGCATCCCTATGAGGTCGGTACTAATCCCCAGCCAGGGTGGATGTGCGAAGTGTGTGGGGCTACCGTGATGCGCTGTTTCTGTGGTTGGCCGCTGTACCGTGATCAATCAACGCTTGTCTTTGAGGATTGCAGGAATCCAGACTGCGTATTGGCGAAAAAGACTCTACCAAAGGCAATGAAGAAGAAACGTAGCGCCTCCAGGCGACCGCCACGACGCTGACAAACCTCTCGCGTTTTCCCTCGGATCGGACTACACTTAATTGGGTACGCTCAACGAAGGAGTCGCCTGTGCCACGCGGTCGCATCCTAGTGGTGGATGATGAGGTGTCGGTCCGAGAGTCCGTGCGCCTCGTGCTAGACCAAGCCGGCTATGAGGTCATTGAGGCGGAGGACGGCGCCCGGGCGATGGAGACCGTCCAATCAGGTGATAACCCGTCGCGCCTGGATGCTGTCATCCTGGACCTGTACATGCCGAAAATTCATGGCCAGGAGGTCATCTTCTTCCTCCGGTCCAAGTTCCCTGCCATCCCCATCATCGTGCTGACCGGCAAACCGGATGTGCCCGACATCATCCGGTCGTTCGATGAAGGTGTGGTGGATTTTCTGGTGAAGCCTGTGCACCCGGACAATCTACTGGCGTCGGTGGCCAAGGCGGTCCAGGGGCGCGGCCGCTCGCCTTCCCAGTAACGTGTCCCCTTTCCCCTTCATTCCCATCCGTCTCGCTTGTCTTCTCCTGCTGATTGTTTACGGGTTGAGCGGGTGTGCGGGTCGTCAGCCGAAGTATGCCGCTTCCCCTGCCGACTATCCTGTCGGGTACGTCGAGCGCGGATACGCCTCCTGGTACGGTCCAGGATTTCACGGGAATAAGACCGCCAGTGGCGAAGTGTACGACAGCCATCGGTTAACGGCAGCCCACCGGACCCTCCCACTGGGCACCGTGGTGCAGGTCCGATCCCTCACCAATGGGCGTCGGGTCACGGTGCGCATTAACGACCGCGGTCCCTTCGTCAGGGGTCGAATCATTGATCTGTCGTTGGCAGGGGCACAAGCCCTGGCGATGGCCGGGCCGGGCACCGATCAGGTCGAACTCCGGGTCGTCGGGCACGGCGGGCGCCCAGGCACATTGGGCCCTCTCAGGGTCCAAGTCGCCTCGTTTGGCGAGCAGGCCAATGCCCAGGCGCTGGCACGGAAACTCAAAGAAACGTACTCTGACGTGCGAATCGTGACTGTTGAGCTTTCGTCGAGGAGGCGCTACAGGGTGCAAGTCGGACAATTCGTCTCGGCACAACAGGCTGAAGAGCTGGCCGAGCGTCTGGCGTCACAGTTCGATGTGGACCCGGTAGTGATCCGGGATGACTGAAAGAAAAAGTGGAAGGAGCCGAAGATGGTTAGAAAATATTTGATGTCCCTGGTGATGGTGTTGCTTTTCCTCATTCTGTTGTCTGTCAACGGCCTACCCCAGACCGAGCCGGATTGTTCTCCAGCTGTCGAAGGGGCCTGCCAAAGAGCATTTGGAGGGTGCCTCAATGCGTGCGGTGGGGGGGACTCAAGATGCCAACAGGCGTGTTCGTATGCACGTGGCTTGTGTCACTAGGTTTTACTGCGCTTTGCTCGCGGCGAGCCCCTCCCCCAGCAGCCATCCCAACGCGTACAGGATCGGCATCACCACAAGCGCTACGAGCGGAGGAAGCCCCAACGCAATCGCAATGCCGAGAGACCCGCTCGACGACGTGAAGTATTCGCTCCAGGCGACGACCTGAATCCAGCACAACGCGACGAGCGACCCGCATCCGGCGACGATCACGCCAGTCTTCCGTGGAATGAAGATCGTTGCTTCTTCGCCTGCCGACGACTCGTAGATGCTCTGCGCCAGCACCGCGAAGGCGACAAACGGCAAGGCAGACCAGAGCGCCTGCGAGAGAAACAGGAGCAGGTAGAGTCCCGGGCTGTCGCTGTAGACGGCCAAGAAGACCTGCAGCCGACCGGTCTCCAGGTAGCTATCCACGGCGACCACGAGCAACAACGGCCAGACACACCCCGTCGCAATGATCGACCAGAAGACCGTCCAGGAGAAACGAGGCGTCAGCGCTGCGACTCGCTCTGGTGGCTCATCCAGGCCTGGAACCACTGGTAGTCGCTCTGGTAGGCGAACTCGGTGGGCAGGACGGCAGCGTCCTTGGTCGCCAGCAAGGCATAGGACCGCGGCCATTGCTTTGTCCACCAGGATTTGAGCTCGTCGGGCTGGTACGGATCGCCGTCCGCGTTGCGAACGCCGGCCGCCGTAATCACGTCGCGCACGATCGGCCAGGCCCGGTCCTTTCCCAGCCCCACCGTGCGCAGGTGCTCCTTGAGCAGAAAGACCACCCACACCTCGGTGCTGTGCTTCTTGTTGTGCCGGAAGTGGACGACCTGGCGGAATGGCGTGGAGTTCAGGCTCTTGATCACGGACGTGTAGTCCGGCCCGCCGAGCCGCCCGGCGGCACCGGCGATGCCCTCGAGCAGCGCCGATAGGTCCAGCTCCGGCGTCGAGGAACTGGCCTCCTGCGCCTGCGGGCTATGAGGCTGCGGGTTCGGGCCGGGATGGGACTCCGTCAGCATCTGCAGGAATGGACGCAGCTCACGCAGGCGCTTCACAGCCTGTTTGAGAAGCCGTTCGGATTCGATCCAGTAGTCGAGGTCGCTCTTCACCGTCCGCTCCTTGCCGGCGGGAGGCAGGATGGGCGGCACCCAATAGCGGATCAAGACGAAGAGGACATAATCGAGGTCGCCCTTGGCGCCGTGCGCCTTCATGAGGGCTTCCATGCCCCCGGACTCCGGCGCCAGAAAGCTCTCGCACTGGGCATCCACGCCCAGCCGCTTGGCCGTCTGCCGCCACCAGGAGGTGAACTGCATCCATTGCGACGGAGTGAGCATCGCGACCCCTTGCGCGCGCCCGGACGGCGGCGGGCGGGCCCCGCCGGGCTCTCAAGGCATCGTACTCCACCATGTGTCCGATTTCAATTCACCCCATACATCTTTTTGCCGTCTCTGGCCGTAAATGCTATGATGCGTCCGTGAGATTTCCTTTAGGGACGATTCACGGCGCATGGACGCGTTGAGCCCGAAACACCCATCCACCGTCGATCACACGCTCCTGGCGCGGGTCGCCAAAGGGGATCAGGAGGCGTTCGAGCGGCTCTACGCGCAGACCAGTTCGCTGCTCTACGCCCTCGTGTTGCGGATCGTGGGGAAGCCGGCCGACGCAGCGGACCTCCTGCAGGAGGTGTACCTGGAAGCCTGGCGCAAGGCCTCGAACTACGACACCGCTCGAGGCGCTCCGATGGCCTGGCTGGTGACGCTGGCGAGAAGCCGCGCCATCGATTGGGTCCGCGCGCTGGCCGCCCGCGGCAAGGACGTGACCGCCTCCCTCGACGACACGCCCGCCTCAGACCTCATCGCCCAGAACGCAGACGCCCTGGACATCCGCGCGGCCAACGAGCGCCAGGCCCTGGTCCGGGCTTCTCTCAAGTCCCTGCCGCCGGTGCAGCAGCAAGCGATCGAGCTCGCCTTCTATGAGGGATTGACGCACACGGAGATCTCCGAACGTTTGCATGTGCCCTTGGGAACGATCAAGACGAGAATCCGTCTGGGGATGGAAAAGCTCCGGGACGGCCTGCAGACTCTCTGGGAGGAGGAGTTGGGGATCCCCAACTAGGCGATCAGGTGGACCACGAGCAACTGGAAGAGAACCTGAGCCTGTACGCACTGGGCGCCCTCGACCCGGACTCGGTCCGCGAGATGGAACAGCACCTCGCGGCCGGATGCCCGGCGTGCAGTACCCTGCTCCGGCAATACCAGGCCGCCGTGACCATGCTCCCGTACGCGCTGCCGCACCAGACGCCCCCGCCTACACTCAAGTCCAGGATCATGACAGCACTCTCTGGACCTGCCGCCTCCACCACCAGCGCGAGAGCGGACAGGCCCGCGTCCCCGGTGCCTATCCCGACCGCGCCGCCGGACCTGGTCTCGTCGCGCCCCTTCTCCAGGATCCCACAGGACCTGCCCGAGATGCCGGCACCGCAGCCCCTATCACGCCGCAGTGCGTCTCCCACGTGGCGGGAGCAGTTGAGGGCGACGTCCCCGGCCTTGGCCCACGCGCTTGAAGCCCTGCTGAAGCGTCTATCCCGCCGCCATGAGTTTCACAAATGGCGGGAGCAGATGAAGGTAGAGTCTCCGGCCTTCGCCGCCGCGCTTGGAGTCCTGCTGCTAGGTGTGGCAGGCTACGCCGTTCACCAGTACAACACGTTTGAAGCGGAACGAACGGCGACAGCCCGGGAGAGAGCAGAGGCGGCCCAATCGAAGCAGGAGACCGCCGATCTCAAACGCCAGTTGGCGGATAAGGAAGCCGCACTCACCAAAGCGACGGATGAGCTGAAACGCACCGTCGAAACTCTGGGGACCACGCGCGAGCAACTCGCCCGGCACCAGGAACAGATCGACACGCTCCGGGCGCAACTCAAAACGGGGCGCGGCCGCAAGGGCGCCGAGGTTCTGCTGGCCGGAGGGGAGGATCTCCTGCGCATCCTGTCCTCCCCCACCGCCAAGATGGCGGATCTGCACGGGACCGACGAGGCCAAGGACGCGTATGCCCTGGTGTTTGTGGAACCGGAGACGCGGCGCGGGTTCTTCTACGCCAACAATCTCCCGTCTCTCCCAGCCGGCAAGACCTACCAGCTCTGGGTGATCACCGACAAACCCGTCAGCGCCGGGGTGTTCTCAATCGATCGCGGGCACAAGGGCCGCCTGCTGATGCGCAACATTCCCGTCGTGCGCCGCATCAAGAAATTCGCGGTGAGCCTCGAACCGGAAGGCGGCCTCCCGCAGCCGACCGGCAGCATCTACCTGGCCGGCGCGCCGTAAGCGCCCCGAACCTTCCTTACAGAACGACCGGCACCGCCTGCCCCAGACGGAGGAAGATGACTTTGAACCCGGCGGGACAGTGACCCAACGCGTGGCGGACCGCCTCGGTGTAGATCCGGGCTTGCTCCCGGTAGGCCTCGGCCCGTTCCGCCACGTCAACCTCGGTAACGCGGTCAGTCTTGTAATCCGCCAGCCACACCGTGCCGTCCCTCTTATAAATGAGGTCGATGCGCCCTTCCATTAGAGCGGGAGAGGGCCCCGCTGACGCCCCTCCCGCACCCACTAGAGTGAGAGGGGGCCCCGGCCACGGCATGAGGAAGGGGACTTCGCGGCCGAGAATCGTGGCCTCTTTCAATTCGCCGTAGGCGTCGGAGCGCGCAAAGGCCTGCAGCACCTCACGGGCCTCTGCGAGAATCTCGTCACGATTCCCTTTGAACTCGTCCGGGAGCCAGCGTGCGGCGCGGCGATCTAATTGTTCAAGCAACACTTCAACCGTATCGCGATAACTCCAGTCCTCTAGCGCTCTATGGACAAGGCCGCCGATGGCCGAAGCCAGCGTCGGGGAAGTTGTTGAAGTCGGCCCTTGGGGAGCGCCTTCGAGTGGGTGCGGGAGGGATGATGGTGTCAGGTAGAGGGATCGCTGGCGGCACTGCGACCACCGATCCTCACGGGCGCGCCAGCGGGCCTCAAACCCCGTGAGCTCGCGACGCGGCGCGGCGTCCTTCTTCTTCCGTCCTCCCCCGGCTCGCTTGCCGACGCCGGCGGGAATGACTGTCTTCGAGATGAGGTCGTCTGCAAGAGTAGGAGGGGGCCCCGCAGACACCCCTCCCACACCCACCTCCTCCTTGAGCAAGGCCAGGAAATTGCCCGGACTCTGCCGTCGCGTCAGCGCGCCCGAGAGCACGAGCCGCTCCTTCGCGCGTGTCATCCCCACGTAGAGCAAGCGCCGCCGCTCGGCCTCGAGACGCGCCTCCAGCTTCTCCGCCACGTACGCCCCGCCCAGCGTGCAGCGCTCGCCCAGCCGCAGGCCCAAGACTCCCGTGGACCAATCCTGCTGGACTTGGATCGGCTCGTAGGGAGGCTTGGTGCCGGCATGCAACCCGACCAGAATGACGATCGGGAACTCCAGCCCTTTGGCCTTGTGGACGCTCATGATCCGCACCGCCTCGCGGGATGTCTCCTCCGCCAGTCCGCTCTCGGACTCGTCCGGAGGGTCGGCGAGACGCGCTTTCAGCAGCTCCACGAAGCCGGCAAGCGTCATGCCGGGCTGATCCACGAGACCGTCGGCGAGCGCCCGCACCTTCCAGAGGTTCGCGACCGCCTGCTCGCCGTGCAAGGACGCCGCCGCCAGCTCCAGCAGGGGTAGCCGCTCGAAGATCAAGTCCAGCGCGTCCGGCAGCGGGCGCAGCGGGCAGTCCCGCTGCAGGGACGCGAGCGCCGCGTACAGCCGGCGTAGGTGACCGGCCTTGGGATGCGAGTCCAGACCGGACGGCCCCGTGCCGCGATAATCCAGCGGCCCCAGCGCGACGAGGTCCATGATCTCCCGATCGGTCAGCGCGCCCACGGCCGAACGCAGCAGTCCCAACAGCGCGACCTGATCATGCGGATTCTGAACGCAGCACACGAGGTTGACGAGGTCAATCACCTCCTGCCGCTGGTAGAAATGTCGCTCCCCCTCCGCCACGTACGGCAGGCCGTGCCGGCGCAAGGCGCCCAGATACTCCCAGCTTTGCGTGAACGTCCGAAACAGCAGCGCCACATCCCCCGGCTCGACCGGACGGCGCCGTCCGTCCCGCTCGATCAGCACGTCCTGCCCGATGACCTCATGCTTCAGCCACCGCGCGACGGCTTCCGCTTCGGCCTCGACGCCTTCCTCGGCGCTGAGCGAAGCCCGCTCCTCATCGCGCGACGAGGATGCCACCAGCCGAAGCTCGACGCCCTGTGTCTGGGCGCCGGTCTTGCGGTCGGGGTCCGGCTCCAGGGGATCGTAGCGCGGCTGGAGGCCCGGGCGCTCGCGGATCAATCGCTCGAAGACCTGGTTGACGGCCATGAGGATCGTGCCATGACTGCGGAAATTCCGGGTGAGGGTGAGCGGCAGGCCGTCCTGGTCCTCCACCATCTGGCGGACGCGCTGGAACGCCTCGATATCAGCGCGACGGAACGCGAAGATCGACTGCTTGGGATCGCCGACGATGAACAGCTTGCCGGGATGCAGGCGTACGTTTGGCCAGGCCTCGGCCAGTCTGTCCTCATGCTCGGCCAGGAAGAGGAGGATCTCGTACTGAACCGGATCGGTATCCTGAAACTCATCCACGAGGATGGCCTTGAACAGGCGCTTCAGCCGCGCCCGGACCTGCGGGTGGGTCTTCAGCAGGTCGCGGGCGCGGGCCAGGAGGCCGTCGAACCGGACGTAGCCCGCATCGAGAAACCGTTGCCGGCACTGCGCGGCGAACGGCTCCAGCAGCCCGAGCAGGTCGCGGAAGAAGGCGTGATCGCTCGCCAGCACCGCCTTGGCGGTCCTGACCAGATTGGCGGCGTCCTCAAACTCTTCCTCGCTCCAGCCGGCCGGAGGCTTCGCGCCTCCGTCCTTCTGCTCCAACAGCGTCCGCAGCTCCGCATCCAGTTCCGTAATGCCCGCAGGGCCGCCGCTGAGCACGCGGCCGAACAGACGGTCTGCGGCAGCCAGCAGCGCTTCGATTTGACGCGGCTTCTTCCCTCCCTCGCGGGAGGCCGACAAGAGCTCCCCTGCCCGCTGCTGCTTGCGTTCAAGCCAGGACCGGAGCGTCGGCGCGAGCCCGCCGCCGACCTGGTCTTTGAGCGAATCGAGCGGGATGAGGTCATTGACCAGGGCCTTGGCGAACAACTCCAGCCCGGCCAGGTCCATGCCGCGCAGCACCCGTTTCCACCGCTCCTGCCGGGGACAGGTGCCGCCGAGCTCGCCGTCCAGCCACTCACGCCACTCGCGCGTGAAGAAGTCGTCGAAGACGAACTCCTCATCAGGCGTGAACCGGGGATCCACGCCCGCTTCCAGGGGATAGAGGCGCAGGAGGTGCGCGGCGAAACTATGAATGGTCCCGATCTGGCTGTTCTCGAGCTCGCCCAGCGCCGCCTCGACCCGGCCCCGCAGCTCGTCGGTGGAGAGGCGATAGCGCGTGCGCAGGTCGGCGGCGGACAGGCGGTAGCGATCCCACAGCTCGCGGGCCGCCGGGGAGTCGTCCGGCGCCAGGACGCACTCCAGGCATTCCCGCAGGCGGATCTTGATCTCGTTGGCGGCCTTGTTCATGAACGTGAGCGCGACGACCTGCGACAGCGGCACCGCCTCGGGCGATTTGACGAGCAGGTGCACCAGGCGCGTGATCAGCAAGGTCGTCTTGCCGGTGCCCGCGCTGGCCGTCACCACCACGTTCCGATCGAAGGTCGTGGCGGCAAGAACCCGCGCCTGCTCGTCCCGTATCGCGGTCACGGCGTCACCTCCCTCCGCCTGCTCGTTGCTGCCGGAGGTCCTCCAAGATTCGTTTCGCTACGTTGTCCCGCTGCCGCCACTTGGTCGGATGATGGGTCCGGCGGCAGGCCGGGGAAAACTCACAATAGTCGCAGTACTCGCCGGGCAGGATAAAGAAGCGCCCGTGCTGCACCCCCTCGAGGATCACGCGCACGGTCCCCTCCCCGCAGACCGCCGCGAGCCTCGTCCGCACCACCGGCCCGTTCGGCCAGTACGGGGCAAGGAAATAGAAGGCCGCCTCGTCCGGCACGGCCGGCTCCTCCTTTAAGACGCCGGTGGCGGCCAGCAAGTACAGCGGCGGCTGCAGGCGCTTCCCTCTGAGGGCCGCCGTCGCCAGATCGCGGTCTTCCAGTTTGGGCCCGCCCGACTCCGTGTACTTGTAGTCCACGATGCGGACATGGGCCTGCCCGTTCTCCCGACGCACATCCACCCGATCGAGGCGGCCGCGGATCGGCACGTGGCGCTGGGTGTCCGGCAACGTCGCGCCGAACGAGCCGGTCACGGCCACCTCGAACAAGAGCGGACGGTAGCCGGACGCCCGCAGCTCCTGGAGGTCGTTCTCGATGAACGTCCGGACGAGGCGAGTGAGGTCTTCCTTGACCAGAGACCAGAGCAAGGGATAGCCGACGGGTTCGGTGGCTTCGAAATGGGTGAAGGCTTCGTCGGCAGCCGCACCCAGCCAGGCGTCGATGTCGGAGGAGGTCACCTGATCCGGAGCGACCTTGCGTTCAGTCAGCCGCTGGTAGAACAGTCGGAGGATGGCGTGGCACAGGGTGCCGCGGGCCCGCGCGTCCGGCACGAGGACGGAATCGGGCGTCTCCAGCGGCTCGAGCCGCAGGACTTTTTCGGCAAAATACTTGAAGGGACACTGCGCGTAGCGTTCCAGGGCCGTGGGCGAGACTCCGTGCCGCTCCAACATCCGCCAGTGGGCGCGGGCGACTCCGACCATGCCGTCATGGGGCGTCAGCGCCGGCTTCATCGAGTCAAGGGAGGCGACCGCCGCCAGCCCGTGCGCGAACAGCTCGGGCGGCTGATGCAGCCGCAACACCGACGTGAGGCTGGACGACGCGCCCCCTTGCAGGATCATCAGCAGGCCCGCCTCGCGCGGCGTGAGGACGGCGTAGTCGGACGGCCGCTGGGCAAACGGCCGCTCCGTCCACCGTAACGTCGGGCGACGCGTGATCCGGAGCTCGCTCTCGCCGACGTGCGGCTTCAGCTCCGCCAGGTAGCCGGAGGGGACCATCATGCGGCCGTCGCGGTCGGCGCGTTGATGGCTGAGGACGACCCGCTCGCGGGCCGAGCGGAGCAGGAGCGCGACGAGCAGGCGCTCTTCCTCGAACCCCTCCAGCTTGCACGGGATCTTGAAGCCGAGATCGCGCGCCAGGACAACCCGGTCGGCATCGCGCAAGAACGGGTCCTCCTGGACGGAGCGCGGGAAGACCTTCTCATTGAGCCCGAGCACGAAGAGGGCGCGGAACGGCACGCCGCGGGCGTCCATCGCATCCAGGACCTGGACTCCGTGGCGATCGCCAGCCGCGGACGGCACGCGGGCACGCTCTAGCACGCGGATGACATGCTCCACCCAGTCCGCCAGGGTGATGGCCTCGCTCAACTGCTCCAGCGACGCGACGGACTCCAGACACGCCTTGATGGCCGTCTGCACCCGGTCTGCGTGCGTGTCCGACGCGCCCGTCTCCCAGGCCGGCAGGTGGAAGTATTCCGGCAGCAGCTGTCGAAACTCTTCGGTGTAAGCATCCCATCCCGCCGTGCCGGGCAGCGCCGAGAGGGCCCGGTGCAGCCGCGCGACCAGGTCGAACAGCAGCGCCACCTGCTCGGCGGCGATGGCCGGCCGGGGCTGCTCCGCGTCATCGTCAACAGGCACGGCAAGGCCCGTCTTCGCGGCCCGCTCCAGGCGCAGCCAATCGCCCAGGCTGCCATCTTCCGGATTGCCCCGAACGATGCCCAGACGGCGGGTCGCCCAATCCCACAGGTCCGGGCGCAGATTTGCATCAGCCGGACAGAGTTCTGCAACTCGGAAGGCGGGGGAAGTCAAAACCTCGATCACGAAAGCCCGCGGGAAGGCTTCCACCGGGAGGCGGAGAAACCGGATGATCGTCTTGACCAGCGGTTCATGGATCAGGGGCTCGCCCACCGGACAGGCGAAGGGAATCCGGTTGTCATCAAAGATGCGGCGGAGAGTCGGCATATAGGGGTCGAGCGTCCGCGCCACGACGCCGATCTCCAGCGGATCGCAGCGGGAGTCCTCGATCAGGCGGAGAATCTCCTTGGCCGCCGCCGCCACCTCGTCCTCGACGCCGACGACGCTGACGATGCGGCAGGCCCCGCGAACAGCCGGTGCCATTTCATCAGCCAGCGATGACGTAGTGGGTGTGGGAGGGGCGCTTCGGGTGGGGCCCCCTCCCACTCTAATGGCCAACCCCTGGATGTACGTCTCAAAGAACCGCTGCGCGAACCGGTAGTCCGCGGATTCCGGTCGCACGGGGAAAAAGAGCGTGGTGGGGTACGCGCCCGCGACGGCCTTGAAGAAATCCAGTTGGCCTTGGGTCAAGTCGTAAAAGCCGTAGTAGCAGATGCGGGCCATGCGGTTCAGGAACGCGGAGTCCGCCACGCGCTCCATGGCCAGGGCGGCCAGATCGTCCGGATCGGCGAGCCGCAGCGCCCGGTCCACTTCGAGAACGGCCGCGTACAGGCGAACCAGCGCGGCCAGGCGCGCCGGGTCGTCGGTCCTGAGCCGCCCCTCGTCCAGCGCCTGTAACACGGCGGACGGATCCACCCGCGCTTCCTTCAGGTCCTGGACCGTCGCCCAGAGACCGGTCCAGAGCCCCTGCATCCCCCGCCGGTCGCGGAATGCCTCCGCGCCGGGCACGCCGCGGTCCACGAGATAGCGCAGCAGCTCTTCGCGGAAGGATCCGTTCACCAGGGCCGGCAGGATTTCTCCGCCCGCCTCCCGGAGCACGGTCATGGCCAGTTGATGGAACGTCAGCACGTGGCACTCAAGGAGCGCGCGCCCCTGCTCCACGGACAGGAGCCATTTCACGCGCCGCGCGAGCTGATGCGACGGGACCACGATGGCGAGCGGGCGGAGCGGATCGTCCTGTTTCAGCGAGTGGGATTCAGCGACGAGGGCGTTTTCGAGATCGGGATGGAACGGACCGGTGACGATCGAGAGCATGACGGAAGTAGCCTAACGGAAAACCGAGAGGGGCACAAGAACGGATGTCACCTTTTGCACGCTGCCGTGTCTCATTGACAAGGAAAACAGTCCAGCATACTCTTTCCAAACACGGATTCACGATGGACCAGGAACTCGTTCAGTATCTCGATAGCCGATTCCAATCGGTTACCAGGCAATTCCAAGAGTTGCGGGGGGAGATGAGTGAACAGCTCCAAGGGTTGCGCGGCGGGACGACCGAGGGGTTCCAAGGGTTGCGTGATGAGACGACTGCGGGGCTCCAAGAGTTGCGTGGCGAAATGACCGCGGGGTTCCAAGAATTGCGCGGCGAGATGACCGCAGGGCTCCAAGGGTTACGCGGGGAGATGACTGAGGCGCTCCAGGGGTTGCGCGGCGAGATGACCGCGGGGTTCCAAGGGTTACGCGGGGAGATGACTGAGGAACTCCAAGAGTTGCAGGGGGAGATGACCGCGGGGCTGGAAGAGGTCAAGCGGCACTCCGGCGTGCTGGTAGAAGGCCTCCGGCACGAGCTTCAGCTCGTGGCCGAAGGCTTCGCCATGCACGTCCAAGTTCAGCACGTGCAGGAACGGGAATACCACGACCGGCAGCATCAGGAGACCCGCGCGCTCATCCGATCACTCTATGATGAGCTCCGGCAGCAGCACGACCACCTCCGCCAGCGTGTCGAGAACCTCGAACAGAAGAGACAGAACTAGGGCCGAGCGGCATGGCAGACAGAAGATACAGCCAACGGGGCTATCGGGAACACGAGAAGGAGCGGCAGGGAAAGCCCAAGGACCCTGCGCGATCGGGCGCGCCTGCGATGCCTCAAACTCTGACCGTCTCCCGCTGCACGGACTGCGGAACGCTGCTGCCGCCTCTCACCGACTCGCTCGGCCAGTGTCCCAAGTGCAGGTCAGAACTCCATTCCTGCCGGCAGTGCGCCCACTTCGATCCCGGCCAGCATTTTGAGTGCACCCAGCCTGTGCCGGAGCGCATCTCCAACAAAGGCGCTCGCAATGAGTGCACGTTCTTCTCGCTGCATGTCACGGTGGAACGTGATGCCTCGTCGGGGTCCGCGCGCCCTGAAGATGCTCGCCGCGCTCTTGACAACCTCTTCAAGAAGAAGTAGCTCGGCCTCCTAGCCCTCCGCCGGAGCCTGTCCCTGTCTTGTTCGATGTAGGGGCGCCGTGTGCTGCGTCCGTTCCTTCATGATCTGAAGAGTGCGGCGGGAGGAAGCGGAGCGGGAAATGGAGTCTGACCCTAATTTTCTTTTCCCGTGAGCAAAGACACGGGGCGCCTGCAGCAGGCGCCCCGTGGAGTGATTGTTGGCTTACTTCAGGTGCTTGCTGACGAGTTTCGTCATCTCGAACATCGACACCTGTGTCTTGCCGCGGAAAACCTCCTTGAGCGCGGCGTCAGCGTTGATCATGCGTCGGTTCTTGCGGTCCTGCAGCTTCTTGCGCTTGATGTAGGCCCAGAGCTTCTTGGTCACTTGGGTGCGCGGCATGGGTTTGTTGCCGATCACCGCGCCGAGAGCGGCGCTGGGTTTCATCGGTTTCATGAATGCGGCACTCGGCTTCCTCTTCTTCTTAGCCATCGTCTATCTCTCCTCTCAATAGAGTTGGGTGTAATGTTTCCGCGTGGACGGGTACGGCCAGCGCGAGATTGCGTCAACCCGAGTGAAAAGTCAACTACAACCCATTTTTCTGTCCTTGTCCCCGTCTGTCTACTTTCGCTGCTGGGCCGCGCGCAACGCCTCGGACCAGGCGTCGCGGACAGTCTTGACTTGCGGGTGATCCTCGGCCAGCACGCCCGCTTCGACCAGCACCGCGAGCCGCGGATTGGGATCCAATCGCAGTACGCCGCCGATGTCCAGCACGGCCTGCGCGTCCTTCAGGACTTGCACGAAGGCCTCCAGCCAGGAATCCAGGATGGCGGCCAGGGCCGGCGAATCCTTGGGCATCCGCCCGAGCCGGACTTGCGGGAGCAGCTTGGGAATGGGGTCCGACCGCTGCAGTAATTTCATCGCGCGGTCGAGGAACTGCTCGGGAGTCTCCATCTACCCGGAGGGCGGTGGCTACCCAGTCTCGGGGCCGCAGTCCGTGCCGTTGCAGGGACCGCAAAACCAGGCGCCGTCATTGAACATCATCGGCTCGTCGCAGACCGGGCAGTTCGGCGGCTTTTCTCGCGGCAGGGCGCGCAGGGCATCGAGGTCCAGCTCGTTCTCGGATTCGTCAGCCACGTGCGGCTCCTACCTGTCCGGCGGCCTGACGCCCAGCGCCTTTTCCGCACTCTCGCGGGAGGGCACGCCGATGAATTTCAGTTTGCCGTCGATGATCGTGGCCGGCGTGGCGCGGATCGCGTGCCGGTCCACCAGTTCCTGCCCGTCCGGGCTGAGGATATCCACCTCCCGGTAGCTGAAGCTGTGCTTCACGCGCAGCCCCTTCCAGAGCTCCTTGGCGGCCGGGCAAGCTCCGCAGGTCTGCGAATAGAGTAATGTGACATTCGCCATACGTGTATCGTAACACCCGCCCTGCCCGCCTTCAAGATGAAGAATAGGGGACAGGCTACTGGTTCGTCTTGCGCGTCCGGAATGGGCGGAGAGGGTTGTGGCAGGTGGGGCAGAGATCCAGCGAGCCACGCTTCTCCAGATAGTCCAGGACAGTTTGGACGTACGTGGCGTGCGACCACGTGAGCGGCGACACGGACAGCGGCTCGTTCGTGTAGGGATGGACCTGCTCGGCCAGGACGCCGGAGGCCAGCGCCCGATCGGCCACCCACTCCAGCAGCGGCACCGCCTCCTTGAGCTGATCTGCGGTCGTCGCCTTCTTGATCAGCCATTGGGCGACCCACAGCGTGCAGACGAACCAGGGGTTGCCGGGCACGTTGTCGAGGTCCTGGCTGACCTGGTGATAGTGGTCGTTCTCGTAGCGCGCGATCCCGCCCACCGCCGTCTTGCACCAGAGCCGGTCGCGGATGGCCTGCATGGTCCGCGTTACCCGCTCCTCCGCGGGATCGTAGACCCCGAAGCAGCCGACCGCGTACAGGCTCGCGTCGATCGTCGGATCCACGTTGTCCAGCGTCCCGTTCTTCTTGAAGGTGACCATGCGCGCGAAGCGGTTCAGCTCCTGGCGGTACAAATAGCGGTCCATCCCCGCCTTCACTTCGGCCGCGGCGCGGCGGTAGGTGCCGGTCAGGCCGGCCTGGCCGAACCCCTCGGTGAAGTTCGACGCGGCCATCAGGCCGGCGTAGACCGCCGCGCAGGTGAAGGCCATCACCCCGTGGCGCTCTTCCCACAGATCATATGAGGCGCGCGGCAGGCCGGTGACCGGATCGCGGTAAGCGGCCATCCAGTTGGCGGCCCGCTTGACCAGCGGCGCATAGAGCGGCGTGATGAACTCCACGTCGCGGAAGCGTTCGAAGTGATGCCACAGGGCCCAGATCACGAGCGCCGTCTCGTCCTCCTGGATCGGCAGTTGGGGCTCGCCGTCCTTGACCCAGGGGTGCCAGGAGGACGCCAGAGTCCCGTCCGGGTTGTACTTGTGGAGGAAATAGCCCTCCGGCGTCAGCAACTGCGAGCTGAGGCGGAAGAACCGCCGGGTGAGCTGCGGGTAGCCGGCGACGTCCAGCGCGTGCGCGACCAGCGCGCCGTCCCGTGGCCAGAGGTATGCGTAGGTGTCGCGCGCCTCGGTCGCGATGTCCGAGTCGTTCGCCGCGATGATCGCCCCGCTCTCGTCCACCTGGGTCCGGATGACCAGCAGGCTCCGGTAGTAGAGGTCCATGACCTTGCGCGAGAGATCGCCGAAGTTGATGCAATCCTGGTTGAGCCAGTAGCGCCAGTACTTGTCCGTCCTCGATAGATAGTACTCCGGCAGCCGCTCCTCAACCCGCTTGTTCAGGTTGTTGACGCTGAACCAGTCCTCCCCCGCGACCATCCAGTACCACGCCTCCTGCGACCCCTGCTTCGGCACCTTGAGGAAGATGCCCAGCGTGGAGTCCACCGCGCCTTGCGTGATCGGGCCGGCCTCCAGACGGCCGTCCTCGGCGTCCCGCCAGGTTCCTTCCGCCCCCGGCACCTCCTTGCGGCCGGTGGCGAAGTGCTGGACGCCGACCGTCCCGTTCGCCATGCAGTTCGTCAGGAAATACCGCCGCATCTTGTAGTGGGTGACGGTCTTGTGCTTGGGCTCGTAGGCCGCCGTGTCGCCGACGTCGGATTCGTAGAGATGGAAGTCCTGGTGGAGGAACAGGCGGATGTCGCGCTCCCGATCGGCCAGGTTCCGCACGATGATCTTCCGGACATAGACCGACTCATAGAAGTCCACGGCGTCCGAGCAGACGAGCCGGACCTGCAAGCCGGGATGATAGGCCTCGACCTGCGAGACCATCGTCCCCTCCTGGTACTTGAGGGAGATCTGCCAGTCGGGCCCCAACCAGGAGAGTTGCCCGTCCACCCACACGCCGAAACGGGACGGATGGCCGACCGTCTGGTTTTCCTTGCCGACGTGGGGGAAATAGATGTCGCGGATTTGATAGTAGCGGTCGAAGGTGACGAGGAGCTTGCCGTTGCCGAGAGGGATGTCCCGCGGCATGCGGGCTAACTGGCGGTGGCGAGGGCCGCGAGCTTCGGTTGGCCGCTCAGCACGGCCACGACGTTCTCAGCCGCCATCACGGCCTGCCGACGGACCGACTCCTCCGTGTTGGAGCCGGCATGGCAGGACACCAGCACGTTTTCCTGGGTCAGGAGAGGCACCGTGAACAGGTTCTCCTCGCTCGGCAGGTCGAATGCCGCCCCGCGCAGGCGCTGCCCGCGCAGCGCGTCCAGGACGGACCCTTCGTCGATGAGTTCCGGGCGGCCCGTGTTGATCAGGTACGATCCGGGGCGGATCCGTCCGACCCGCATCTTGGAGAGCCAGCCCCGCGTCTCGGGATTGAGGCCCAGGTGCAGGGTCACGATGTCAGAATTCTTGAGGAGCTCGTCGGCCGGGACATACTCGATCCCGTGATGCTCGGCGAAGGACACGTCCGGATGCATGTCGAACCCCAGGACGTTCATCCCCAGGGCCAGCGCGCGCTTGGCGACCTCCTTGCCGATCCCGCCCATGCCGACGATGCCCAGGGTCTTCCCCATAAGCTCGACCCCGGCAACGGACGACCACTTGCCGTTGCGGATGTCGCGGTCCATCTGCGGGATGCCGCGCAGCAGCGCGAACATGAGGCCGAGCGTCAGCTCGGCCACCGCCGCATGGGTGACGCCCGGCGTGAAGGTCACGGGAATGTGCCGCGCGGCGGCCACGTCCACGTCGATGTTGTCCACGTGAGTGCCGAACTTGGAGATGACTTTGAGCCCGGTCGCCCGATCAAGCACCCGGTGCGTCACTGGATCATCCCCGACGATGACGGCGTCCATGCCGACGATATAGGCCGCCATTTCGTCTTCCGTCAGGGTCCGGGGGCGGGGGTTTGCGATGACTTCGTACCCTGCCTGCTTCAGGATGCCCAGATGCTCCCCCTCGAGATCCAGAAACCCCCTGGGGGTGACGAGTACGCGCGCTGCCATGCCATTGCCTCCTGCCGAGCCTTGCCGGACGGGACCTGCTCTGTGCGCCGGGATTCTACCATCGTTTGCGAAACACCTCAACCAGATAATCATTTTTGTTCCGGGGGCCTGCCCAGTTGTTTCGCCGCCCCGGAATGGGCTATGGTACACGCCGCATGCTGCGTCGGTTCACACACCTGCTGCTCCTCCCTGTCCTGTCCGGAACGCTGCTCGTCCTGAGCTTTCCGACGTACGACCTGGACTTCCTGGCCTGGATCGCTCTGGCCCCCCTCCTGATTGCCATCCGGGAGAAGCCCTGGAAGACGGCGTTCGGACAGGGCTGGCTGGCGGGCCTCGTGTTCTTCGTCGGGACCTTGTCGTGGGTGATCAACGCCATGCACCAGTACGGGAAGATCCCCTTCCCTGTCAGCTTCTTCGTCATGCTGCTCCTGGCGGGGTACTGCGCCCTGTTCGTCGCGCTGTTCGCCGCCATCCTGGTCGCGCTCACGGATGCCCGCGGTTTGCTCCGGCCCTGGACCGCCGCGGCCCTGTGGGTCGCGCTGGAATGGCTGCGCGGCCATCTCTTCTCCGGCTTCCCCTGGGCGCTGCTCGGCTACAGCCAATACCACACCCTGTCAGTCATTCAGATCGCGGACGTGACCGGCGTCTACGGCGTCTCATTCCTCCTCGTGCTCGTGAACGCGCTGGTGGCCCGGTTCGTCGAGGCGCTCGCATCGCGGGTCGGGCGCGGTGCCAAGCCGATCCCCTTTCCCTGGGTGACCGTCGCGCTGGCCGCTGGGCTCGTCGCCTTCGTCGTGGACTACGGGTACTGGCGCCTGGACCCGCGCAACAACCCGACGAACGAGCACTCCCTTCGCATCGGCCTCGTCCAGCCCAACATCGACCAGGCGCAGAAATGGGACGTCGCCTTCCGCCGGCAGGCCATTGACCGCTATAAGAAATTGACGGCCCAGGTCGTGCAGGAAGTCGATCTGGTGGTCTGGCCGGAAGCGGCGACCCCGTTCTTCTTCGACGTGGAGACCGACTATCGCGAAGAGCTGCTGCGGTTCGTGCGGGAGCGCGGCGTTCCGCTGCTCTTCGGCTCCCCGGCCCTGGACAGCAAATCCGAAGGCAGTCCGCGCCTGTTCAACAGCGCGTATCTGGTCAGCAGCACTGGCACGGTGCTGGACCGGTACGACAAGGTCCACCTGGTGCCGTTCGGCGAGTACATCCCGCTCAAGCCGGTTTTCTTCTTCCTGAACAAGCTGGTCGTAGGCCTCGGGGACTTCGTGCCGGGGTCGGATCCCCGCGTGATGAGCGGGCCCAGCGGCCACCTGGGCGTGGTGATCTGTTTCGAGGTCATCTTCCCAGACCTCGTGCGCCAGTTCGTAGACCGGGGCGCAGACTACGTGGTGACGATCACCAACGACGCCTGGTTCGGCCGGACCAGCGCGCCGTACCAACACTTCGCCATGGTCGTGTTCCGCGCCGTCGAGAACCGGGTGCCGTTCGCCCGCGCCGCCAACACCGGCATCTCAGGCTTCATCGATGCCGAGGGGCACATCCTGCGCACGACGGACATCTTCGTGGAGGGCGCGCTGAGCGGCGAGGTCCGGATCGGCGGCACGCGCACCATCTACACGGCGTACGGGGACCTCTTCACGTTGGGCTGTGCTATACTGACGCTGTTCGTGGCAGCGCGGATGTGGCGCCAGGGCGCATTTAGGGGAGACTATGCTCGACGACCTGAAAGCTCGCCTAGCGAGCCTCACTACCCGTTTTGACGAACTGCGGGGGCATCTTTGACCTCGCCTCGCTGAAATCCCAGATCCAGACATTGGAAGCCCGCATGGCCGCCCCAGACTTCTGGGGGGACCGTCGCGCGGCCCAGAGCACCATCCGGAAGAAGAACCTCCTCGAACGGGAGCTCAAGAGCTGGGGCGACATGGAGCGCCGGCTCGACGACCTCCGCGCGATGGTCGAGCTGGCGGAGTCCGAGCACGACGCCTCGCTGGAAGAGGAGCTGGCCGCCGAACTGGTCCAGGCCGAGCAGGCCCTGACCCGGCTTCGCGTCAATCACCTGCTGCGCGGCGAGATGGACGCGAACAACGCAATCCTCTCGATCCATCCGGGCGCCGGGGGGACGGAGTCCCAGGACTGGGCGGAGATGCTCATGCGCATGTACGTGCGATGGGCGGAGAACCGGGGCTACAAGGTCGAGACGCTGGACTATCTTCCCGGGGAGCAGGCCGGCATCAAGAGCGTGACGCTGAACATCGCCGGCGAGAACGCCTACGGCTACCTCAAGGCTGAGGCCGGCGTCCACCGCCTGGTGCGCATCTCCCCGTTCGACGCCAACAAGCGGCGGCACACCTCCTTCGCCTCCGTCTTCGTCTATCCCGAGATCGAGGACGACGTGGAGGTGACCCTCGAGGAGAAGGACCTCAAGATCGACACCTTCCGCTCAGGCGGGGCCGGCGGCCAGAACGTCAACAAGGTGGAGACCGCCATCCGCATCACGCACATCCCCACCGGCATCGTCGTGCAGTGCCAGAACGAGCGCTCCCAACTCAAGAACAAGTCCGGCGCGATGAAGGTGCTGCGGGCGCGCCTCTACGAGCTGGAACGGAAGAAAAAGGAGGAGGAGTTCAACGCCTTCGTCGGGGAGAAGAAGGAGATCGGCTTCGGCAGCCAGATCCGCTCCTATGTCTTCCAGCCCTACCAGCTCGTCAAGGACCACCGGACCAACGTGGAGGTGGGCAATATAAACGCCGTCATGGACGGCGACCTCGACCCGTTCATCGAGGCGTACCTGCTGCAATCGGTGAAGCAGGAGCGGTAGGGGCAGACCTATGTGTCTGCCCATCAATCCTTTGATATAATGCCGGCCCGATGGAAGAATTGAACGACCAGATCGCCCAGCGGTTCAAGAAGCTGGACCAGCTTCGAAGCCTGGGGATCGATCCGTTCGGCGGGAAGTTCGACGTCCAGGACCGCGCCGGCGATCTGATCGCGCGCTACGGCACAGCGACCAAGGATGCGCTCGAGCAGAAGCCCGTCACCACCACCATCGCCGGCCGGGTGATCGCCCTGCGCTGGTTCGGCAAGGCCGCCTTCGCCTCCCTCCAGGACGGCGTGGACGCCATCCAGGTGTACTTGAAAAAAGACGTCCTGGGCGAGCAGGGCTTCGCCCTGGCGGACCTGCTCGACATCGGCGACTGGATCGGCGTCAGCGGCCGGCTCTTTCGGACCAAGACGAACGAGCTGACGGTCGAAGTCAAACAGCTCACCCTGCTCTGCAAGGCCCTCCGCCCGCTCCCGGAAAAATGGCACGGCCTGACCGACGTCGAGACGCGGTACCGCCAGCGCTACGTGGACCTGATCGCGAACCCGGAGGTCAAGCGCATCTTCATCACGCGCAGCCGGATCATCCAGGCCATCCGCACCTTCCTCGTCGGCAAGGGCTTCCTGGAGGTGGAGACGCCGATGATGCACCAGATCCCCGGCGGCGCCACCGCGCGCCCGTTCGTCACGCATCACAACACGCTCGGGACCGATCTGTACCTGCGCGTCGCCCCGGAGCTCTACCTCAAGCGGCTGATCGTCGGCGGGCTGACCCGGGTGTACGAGATCAACCGCAACTTCCGGAACGAGGGCATCTCGACCATTCACAACCCCGAATTCACGATGCTCGAGTTCTACATGGCGTACGCGGACTACACGGACCTGATCCCTCTGACCGAGGAGCTGATCGTGGAGCTCGTCGAGACCGTCCACGGCAAGGGGACGCAGGCCATCCCCTACCGCCTGCACCCGAACGAGGACACGACGACCATGATCTCGTTCGCCCACCCCTGGAAACGCGTCAGCTACCGGGCCGCGATCGCCGATCGGCTCGGCGCGACGCTCCAGCAGATCACCGACCCCGCGTACGTCCTGAGCGAGGCCAAGAAGCACCGGTGCGAGCTGAAGGGCGGCGAATCGTACTGGCAGCTGATGGTCCTGCTGTTCGGGCAGGTGGTCGAGCCCACGCTGATCCAGCCAACGTTCATCACCGACTTCCCGGTCGAGATCTCCCCCCTGGCCAAACGCAAGGCGCGCGACCCGGAGCTCACCGACCGCTTTGAGCTCTACATCGCCACCCGCGAGATCGCCAACGCCTTCTCGGAGCTGAACGACCCCATGGACCAGCGCAAGCGCTTCGAGGCGCAGATGGCCGAGCGGGCCAAGGGCGATTTGGAGGCCCAGCGCCTGGACGAAGACTTCCTGCGCGCGCTCGAGCACGGCATGCCGCCGACGGCCGGGGAAGGGATCGGCATTGACCGGCTCGTCATGCTACTGACCAACCAGACGTCCATTCGCGACGTGATCCTCTTCCCCCAACTGCGTCCGGAAAAATAATCCGTGAACCTCCCGTACGAAGCCTTCATCGGTCTCCGCTACCTCCGGGCCAAGCGCCGCAATCGCACCATCTCGTTCAACACGCTCATCTCCATGATCGGCGTGACCATCGGCGTGGCGGCCCTGATCGCCACGCTGGGCATCATGACGGGCTTCAAGGAGGACCTGCAATCCAAGATCCTCGGCACGAACTCGCACATCATCGTCACCACCCGCACTGGCGAGACGATCAAGGACTACGCCGCGCTGACGGACAAAGTGGCCGCCGTCCCCGAGGTGGTAGCCGCCACCCCGTTCATCTTCAAGCAGGTCCTGCTCACGTCGGAGAGCGGCTCGCACGGCGTCGTGCTGCGCGGCATCGACGTGCGGCGCGAGCCGACGGTCACGGAGATCGCGAAGAACCTCCGCGCCGGCAGGCTGGAAGAGCTGGAACACGCCAGGTCGCCCGGCTCCCCGTCTTTGCTCCCCGGCATGATCATCGGCAAAGAGCTGGCGTTGCGGCTGGGCGTCTTCATGGGCGACCGGCTGAACGTCGTCTCCCCGGTGGGCCCCCTCACTGCCCTGGGCATGCTCCCGAAGGTACGGGGCTACCGCGTGGCCGGCGTGTTCGAGTCCGGGATGTACGAGTACGATTCGTCGCTGGTCTACGTGTCGATCAAGCAGGCGCAGGAGTTCTTCAACATGGGCAACACGGTGACCGGCATCGAGGTGAAGGTCGCGGACATCTTCGCGGCGGACCGCATCGCCAAGGCGATCGAGCACACGATCGGCGTCCCCTACTGGGCGCGCGACTGGATGAAGCTCAACAAGAACCTGTTCTCGGCGCTCAAGCTGGAGAAGTTCATGATGTTCATCCTGCTGGTACTGGTCGTGATCGTCGCCTCCTTCAACATCGTGAGCACGCTCACCATGATCGTCGTGGAGAAGCACCGGGAGATCGCCATCCTGAAGGCGATGGGCGCGACCGGCCAGGCCGTGACGCGCATCTTCATGCTGAACGGGCTCGTGATCGGCATCGTCGGGACGGTGATCGGCATACCGCTGGGCTACAGCTTCTGCTGGGCGATCCAGACCTTCTACACCCTGCCGGGGGACGTCTACTACCTGAGCCGCATCCCGGTGAACATCAAGATCGTGGACGTCGTGACCGTCGCCGTGTCGGCGATCACCATCACGTTCCTGGCCACGATCCATCCCTGCCGGCAGGCGGCTCGCCTGGACCCGGCCGAGGCGATCCGGTACGAATGATGATTGCGGCCGTCGACCTCCGCAAATCCTTCAAGGTGGACCAGACCGTCATCCACGTGCTGAAGGGCGTGAGCCTGGAGATCAAGCGCGGCGAGCTGGTGGCCATCGTCGGCGCATCCGGCGTCGGCAAGACGACCCTCCTGCACATTTTGGGAACGTTGGATCGGCCGACCAGCGGCGCCGTGCGCTTCGACGGGAACGATGTGTTCGCCATGGACGATCAGGCGCTGGCGGAGTTCCGCAACCGTAAGATCGGGTTCGTCTTCCAGTTCCACCATCTGCTCCCGGAGTTCACGGCGCTGGAGAACGTGATGCTGCCGGCCCTGATCCGCCGGCAATCCCAGGCAGAGGCGCGCGCCGCCGCGGAGGCCGTGCTGAAGGAGGTGGGCCTGGAGCACCGGCTGGCGCACCGCATCGGGGAACTCTCAGGCGGCGAGCAGCAGCGCGTCGCGGTCGCGCGCGCCCTGGTCCTGCATCCGGACCTGGTCCTGGCCGACGAGCCGACCGGCAACCTGGACACGCACACCGGCGAGGAAGTCTTTAAGCTGCTGCGGGACCTGAACCGCGCCAAGGGGATCACGTTCGTGATCGTGACCCATAACGAGGCGCTCTCCAGACAGGCCGACCGCATCATCCGCATGGTGGACGGCCAGATCGCCTAGCGAAATCAGGAGGAGCGCGAGTTATGCTTGCCACGCGGGTCCGTCAGAAAGACGGCGTCTTCTACTTCGTCTCCTATCCGGCGGAGGATCTGCTCCGGAAGATCCAGTTCGTCAGCCGGTTCTACGGCGAGGGCGAGCAGATCGCGCCGGCCGAGATTGCCGAGGAGGACGAGATCGCCCAATTCATCGCCAGGATCGAGCGCAGCGACAAAGCCTTTCAGCGCCAGCTTTCGCGCGCCAAGGTCAAGGCCATCACGAACTTCTACGAGACCGCCGTCAGCCAGCCGCCGATCCCGGGCACCGTGTTGCTGTTTACACCGGAACGACTCCACTTCAGAGCCCTTGGATCCTCCGAGGAAATCGGTCACCTGGAGGAACCAAGCGGCAGGTACCTGGTCATTGACGGCCAGCACCGCCTGGCTGCGCTGCACTTCTACCGCCGGTACCACCCCGATGACGCGCACACCATCAACATCCCCTGCGTCATCTTCGACGGCCGCAGCGAGGACTTCGCGACCGAGATGTTCGTCATCATCAATTCGACGCCGACCCGGATCAACAAGAGCCACCTGGTGGACCTGTACGAGCGCGTGTCCTGGGCGGCGCCCGACAAGAAGTTCGCCGCGCGCGTCGTCGAGCACCTGTACAGCGAAGGAGACAGCCCGCTCCGCTACCGGATCAACCGGCTGGGGGGACGCAGCCAGCAGGAGAAATGGATCCTCCAGGCCGAGCTGTTCAACGAGATCCACCGGTGGGTGTATAAGAATTGGAAGACCATCCAGCGCGAAGGTGGCGGCGCGCGGGAGGCCCTGCGGTTCTACAACCTGGTGCGGGACTTCTTCAAAGCGGCGGAGCGCGTCTGGGGCGACGCCTGGGGGAATCCGAACTACATGGTGACCAAGCCGGTGACGCTCAAGGCGATGGTGCGGGTCTGCACGGGCCTCGCGTCACAGGAGCGCGGATCGGGCGAGGATCGCATCAAACGCTGGGAGCGCCTCCTCGCGCCATGGAAGGAGCGCGTGCGCGACTTCCGCGCGGAGGGGTTCTACGAGCGCTTCCCCGCCAAGGGTCAGGTCGAGCGCGTCGGCCGCATCCACCGCGAGCTGGCCCGCGCCATTGGCCTCGAGCCGGCCCGCGCCGCCAAAGGCGCGGACGACTGAGGCTGCATGACGAGCGTGACTAGGCCGGGAGGGTCGCGGATTTGAGGGAGCGCGTGAAGGAGCTGAGGCGGTCGGTGACGGCGGCGTGGCTGCCTTCGGCGATGATCTTGACCAGCGCGCTGCCGACGATCACCCCGTCCGCGATGCGCGCGACCTCGCGGGCGTCATCGGGCGTCGCGATGCCAAACCCCACCGCGACTGGCGTCTTGGTGTAGCCCCGGATCTCGCGCACCTTCTTTTCCACATCCGCCTTGTCCGTCAGCTTCGCGCCGGTGATCCCCGTCAGTGACACATAGTAGATGAAGCCACGCGACAACCGGGCCACCGCCGTTTCGCGCCTGGCCGTGCTGGTCGGAGCTAGGAGGAAGATCACATCGAGGCCGGCGGCTTCAGCCAACGGATGGATCGTCCCGGCCTCGTCCGGCGGCATGTCGGGTACGATCAGCCCGTCCACGCCCGCCGCGACCGCGTCGCGGCAGAAGGCCGCCTCCCCGTACCGGAAGATCGAGTTGTAGTAGGCCATGACCACGAGCGGAACCTGGGTCTTCGTTCGGAGCGACCGGACCGTGGCCAGGATTTTCTTCAGCGTGGTCCCCGAGCGGAGCGCGCGCTCCGCGGCCTGCTGGATGACCGGCCCGTCGGCGATGGGGTCGGAGAACGGCACGCCCAGTTCGATGACATCGGCCCCGGCCGCCGCCAACTGCTGAACGTACGTCTCCGTATCTTCCAGCGTCGGATCGCCAGCCATCACATAGGCGATCAACGCCTTCTCGCCCCGCGCAGCTAGACGTTGGAAGGTGGGCTGGATGCGGCTCACAGACTTACACCTTTGATGCGCGCCACCTGATGCACGTCCTTGTCGCCCCGACCGGAAAGATTGATGACGATGATCTGGCTGCGCTTGAGCTTCGGCGCGAGCTTCATCACATGGGCGACGGCGTGGGCAGGTTCGAGCGCGGGCATGAGGCCTTCGGTCTGGGACAGCAGGTCGAACGCCGTCATGGCTTGCTCATCCGTGGCATAGGTGTAGCTGATGCGGTCCCGCTCCTTATAGAAAGCGTGTTCCGGTCCGACCGCCGCGTAGTCCAGCCCGGCCGAGACCGAATGGGTCAGTTGGATCTGCCCGTCGTCGTCCTGGAGGAGATACGTCATGGTCCCGTGGAGGACGCCGACCGAGCCCGTGGCGAAGCGCGCCGCATGCTTGCCGCTCTCAATGCCAAGCCCGCCCGCCTCGACCCCGACCATCTTGACCTTCTTGTCCTTGAGGAACGCCGTGAACATGCCGATCGAGTTGCTCCCCCCGCCCACGCATGCGACGAGGTAATCCGGGAGCTTGCCTTCGGCCTGGAGGATCTGCTTGCGCGTCTCCCGGCCGATCACGGACTGGAAGTCCCGGATCATCATCGGATACGGGTGCGCGCCCAGGACCGACCCGAGGATGTAGTGCGTGGTCCGGACGTTGGTCGTCCAGTCCCGCATGGCCTCGCTGATGGCGTCCTTCAGCGTGCGGCTCCCGGCGTTGACGGCCGTTACGGTCGTCCCGAGCAGGCGCATCCGGAAGACATTCAGGGCCTGGCGCTCCATGTCCTCCGTGCCCATGTACACTTCGCATTGCAGGCCAAACAGCGCCGCCACCGTGGCCACGGCCACGCCGTGCTGGCCCGCGCCGGTCTCGGCGATCACCCGCTTCTTCCCCATGCGGCAGGTCAGGAGCGCCTGGCCGATCGTATTGTTGATCTTGTGCGCGCCGGTGTGGCAGAGGTCCTCGCGCTTGAAGTAGATCTTCGCTCCGCCGAGCTTCTTGCTCAGCCGCCCGGCATAGTAGAGCGGCGTCGGGCGCCCCACGTACTCTCGGAGGTAGTAGTCCAGCTCGGTCTTGAATTGCGGAGCGCGGCGCGCCTTCTCGTACTCCCGGGCGAGCTCATCGAGGGCGGGAATCAACGTCTCGGGGACGTAACGCCCGCCGAAGGCGCCGAAGCGGCCCCGTGCATCAGGAAGTGACGTCATAGAGCGCAGTATAGGCTACGGGGCGTTACCAGGTCCAGCTTTGGGCATTCGTGATGAAGGCCCGCACCTTCGCATGGTCCTTCTTGCCCGGCGAGGCCTCCACTCCGCTGGTGACGTCCACGGCATACGGCCGGACCTGGCGGACAGCTTCCAGCACATTGTCGGGAGTCAGGCCGCCGGCCAGGATGACGGGGCCCAGCATCTGGGCCTGCGCGGCCAGGTCCCAGTCGATCGTGACGCCCGTCCCGCCCGGCTTCCCCTCGATGAAGGCGTCCAGGACGAATCCGCTGACCTGGTACGCGGCCATGCGCTCGAGGTCCCGGCTGTCGCGGACGCGGATGGCCTTGATGACCGGACGCCCGAGTTCGGCGCAATATTGAGGAGACTCATCGCCATGCAGTTGGGCCAGGGGGATGTTGCACTCCTCCATGATCCGGCGGACGATCCTCAGCTCCTCGTTCACGAATACTCCGACCGGCGCCACGAACGGCGGCAGGCGGGAGATGATCTCGGCAGCCGTCTTCGGGTCCACCGCCCGCGGACTCTTGGCATAGAACACGAACCCGACCGCGTCCGCGCCGGCCTGCACCGCCGCCATCGCATCGTCCAGATTGGTGTTCCCGCAGATCTTGACCTTGACCATAGGGCCGGCATTGTAGAGAAGCCCGCGAACTGTTGCAAATACGAGTGCCTTGAATGAATTGCGAGAACCGTTTATGCTGGGACATCCACATGAGGGAAACACGCAATGCAGGTTGAGTTCCTCGGCCACGCCGGGTTCATCATCACATTCGGCAAGATGCGCGTGGCGTGCGATCCGTGGCTCTCCCCGCGCGGGGCCTTTCACGCGAGCCGGTTCCAGTTTCCGTGCAACCATCACTTATGGGAACGCGACGACCGCGATCTCGCCGCCGTCGTCATCACCCACGAGCAGCAGGATCATCTCGATGCCGCGTTCCTCTCGCAGAAGATCGCGCCGGGCATTCCGGTCATCATTCCCCACCACCCCTCCCGCTCGCTCCGGAACAAAATTCGAGCTGCCTGCGCGAATCCCATCACGGAAGTGAACCCCGGTGTTGACCATCAACTCGGCGAAGGCTTGCGGGTTCTGTTCACTACCGAAGACACGCCGATCACCCCGTGCGCGGCAGCGACCTTCCAAACCCGAGAGGCCGTGTTGATCAACATGAGCAACGCCCGGCTTTCGGTTAAGCAGCGCGACACCTTGAAATATCGCCTCCGGAGCCGGAACGACGCGCTGCTCGTCCAGTGTGCCGAGGCGGACTGGAATCCGACCTGCTACCGGCATCCCGAAGACAGACGGCAGGCCCTTTCCGTGCAGAGTCGCGTCGAGCAGCTTGAATATGCCTTCCAGACGCTAGACCGGATGCCGCCGCGGATCGGGCTGCCCTACGCCGGTCCTCCTGCCTTCCTGGAGGACCCGCTGTTCCGTTTCAACGATGACCTCGGCGGGAAAGGCATCGTGCCGGACCAAAAGCGCGCTCACGATTGGCTGCGCGTCCGCGGCTACACGCGTCGCCTGGAGATCCCCCTGCCGGGGGATCGGCTGAATTTGATCAACGGCGAGTTCATGCCCGATCAGGCGGTCCGGAGGGAGTTCTCATTCGACCGGAAGGACGCGTATCTCAAAGCCTATGCCGACCGGATGCGCCCGGCCATCGCCGCCTACCTGGGAAGCCTGCCGCAGCCGGCAGGAGATCTCTTCGAGCCATTCCGGGCATACGTGCTGCGCCTGGGCGAGACGAAGGAGTCCATGGTGGAAGAGCTCAAGATGGAGCTCCGGTTCGTGGTGGAAGGCTCCCACGGCGGGGACTTCCTCGTGCGATGCGATGCCGGCGCGCTGACGTTCGAGCGCACTGGCGATCAGACCGCCGCGTGTACGGTCACCCTCGATAGTGTTTGGCTGAACCAGATTCTGCGCCACAACTTGCCATGGAAGGACTTCTTTCTCTCGCTTCGCTTTTCGGTGGAGCAAGACCCTGCGGCGGAGGACGGTCACGTGCTGTCCTGGCTCCAGCTGGTCGAGCCCCAGGCGCTCTCAGACGACGTGATGGAAACGCCCAGGGAGAAGCCGGCCCATGCGTGACCGCATCTAACCATGCCTGCATTCTTCGTCCCAGTCGAAGAGATCGCTGCTCTCACACAGGGGACGCTCCTGGGACGTCCCGATCTCGTCATCACCGGCGTGGCCGGGCTGAGCGAGGCTGGCCCCGGCGATCTCTCCTTTGTGACCGGCGAGGCCGCATCCAAGGAGGCCACGTCCACGCAGGCCATCGCCCTGCTGGTCCCCCGGCCTATCGACGGACTGGCGTGCGCCCAGATCGTCGTGACCAACCCCGCCTTGGCCATGGCGCGGGTCGTAGAGAAGTTTTTCGTCCCCCAGCGTCCTGCCCTCGGCGTCAGCAAGCTCGTCAGTCGCGGAAACGATGTCGTCCTCGGCGAAGGCGTGTCGATCTGGCCGTTCGTCACGCTCGACGACCGCGCGTCCATCGGACGTGGCACGACACTCTATCCCAACGTCTTCGTCGGCGAAGGCAGCGTCATCGGCGAGGACTGCGTGATCTATCCCAACGTGACGATCCGCGAACGGGTGACCATCGGCAATCGGGTGATCATCCACTCGGGGACGGTCATCGGCAGCGACGGGTTCGGCTACATTCAGGAAGGCGGGCGGCATCACAAGATCCCCCAGGTGGGCACTGTGGTCATCGAGGACGATGTGGAGCTGGGGGCCAACGTGACCGTGGACCGCGCCACCTTCGGCCAGACGATCGTCCGTCGCGGCACGAAAGTGGACAACCTGGTCCAGATCGCCCACAACGTCGAAGTCGGCGAGCACAACATCCTAGTGGCGCAGGTGGGCATCGCGGGGAGCAGCCGGACGGGCCATCACGTGATGGTCGGCGGGCAAGCGGGCATCGCCGATCACGTGACGGTCGGCGACTTCGCCATGATCGCCGCGCGCTCGGGCCTGAACCGCGACGTGCCCGCCAAGGAGGTCGTCGCCGGCACCCCCGCCCTGCCGCGCATGGAGTGGCTCAAGGCCATGGCTATCGTGGCCAAGCTCCCCGAGCTCCGCCAGCAGGTCCGCGATCTGGAAGAACGGCTGAAGATGTTGGAGAAGGCGGCTTCAAAACGCAAAGCGAAACCCCGCAAGCGGAAATAGGAGAATCCCATGGCTGAACCAGAACGTCGAGTCGCGCCGCGGTTCTATCTCGTCTCTCGTCTGGACGTGTTGGTGGCCGGCAGCGCCGATCCGATGTGGGGAGCGGTCGCCAATATCAGCCGAACCGGGATCACGCTGTACATCCGGCAAACTCTGAAGCCGCAAAGCAAGGCCACGCTGCGGTTCCGTTTCCAAGCTGCGGGTGGGCGGGAAGTTATCGAGGACGTGAACGCGACACTTGTGTGGCAGCGTGGAGAGACGGTGGGGATGGAATTCGAGGCGCCGCTGCTCGCCGGCTCGCCGACCGCGCAGAAGTGCCCTCTGCTGGCAAAGCACATCGCCGAGAAAGAGGCGACGGGCGGAAAATAAAGACGTAGCCGGTCCTGTTCATTCCTGAACGCAAAAGCCTTCACGAATGGGGTTTCTGACACACGTGCCGCCCGTCATGGACTGGCTGTCATTCACCCCATCTCCTTTTATTTCATAGAGATACGTGCCCCTTGCAAAAGGCCCGTAGTTTGCACACTCCAAGAGGCAAGCGTGGAGACATCACCACTGCACGAAGGAGTGTGTGCTATGGTTACGAAGCGGAAGAGTGGAATTCTCGTCTTTGTTGTGACGCTGGCCACAGCGACCCTCTTGGCTACCAGTGCCATCAGCGCGACGCCCACACCAACGGCAACTCAACCTCAGGTGGAAGCGACCGCACCGACGACTACCCCGGAAACCAAGACGGCCCCCGCGAGCGAGCAGAAGAACTCCGACGAGCAGTCTAAAAACGGGAAGAACGACAAGAAGAAGGGGCGCGTCACGGGTATGATGCTGACCCTCTTCGCCATCATCACCGGCCACCAAGGCGGCACCCGCTAAGCCGAACTTTCGATCGCCTTCACCAATTCTACCATTGCTTTGCTAGGGTCAGTAGCCGCGAGCACCGCGGAGATTACCGCGCAGCAGTCGGCGCCCGCGGCCACGACCTCGCGGACATTCTTGGTAGTGATGCCGCCGATTGCCACAATCGGCACCCGCACCTTCGCCCGCACCTCCCGCAGTCCGGCTATGCCGACAACCGGGGCCGGATGCTCCTTCGTGGAGGTCGGAAAGATCGGCCCGAAGCCGACGTAGTCCGCTCCACCAGCGTCGGCTTCGAACGCCTGCTTCATCGTATGCGTCGAGATCCCGATCAGCTTGTCGGATCCCAGGATCGCCCGTGCATCGGCCAGCGGCAAGTCCTCCTGCCCCAGATGCACTCCATCTGCGCCAACCGCCTGCGCAACATCCACCCGGTCGTTCACGATGAACGTTCCCCCACCGGCCCGGACCAGCGCGCAGACCTGAGCCGCCAGGTCGTAGAACTCGCCCGCGTGCGGGGTTTTCATACGCAGTTGAAAAAAGCGCACTCCGGTCGTGAGCGCGGTCTTGACGAGATCGGGCAACGACAGGGAGCCCGCGACGGCCGGATCCAGGATCAGATAGAGCCCTGCCGGGAAAGGGACGCGTCTCGGCGCGTCCGGGGCGGGTGGGTGCAATGGGCGCATTGGCCCCACCACGCTCAGCTTGTCGGCGGCGGAGAGGAGAAGCGCTCGAGAAAAGAGGTGGAGAAGCGGCCCTTCTGGAAGTCGGGATCGTCGAGGATGCGGCGGTGCAGCGGGATCGTGGTCTTGATGCCTTCCACCACGCACTCATCCAACGCGCGACGCATCCGGGCCAGCGCCTCCTCGCGCGTCATGCCGTGGACGATCAGTTTCGCAATCAGCGAGTCGTAGTGAGGGGTGATCTCGGACCCCGGTTCAATCGCCGAATCCACTCGGACCCCCGGACCTCCCGGCGGATGGCAGCGCGTGATCCGCCCCGCGCACGGTTGGAAGGTGTCGGGACACTCGGCATTGATCCGGCACTCGATGCTGTGGCCGATCATCTTCACGTCCTGCTGCTTCCAGGACAGCGGCAGACCCGCGGCGATCCTGATCTGCTCCTTGACGAGATCGATGCCGGTGACCTCTTCGGTGATGGGATGCTCGACCTGGATCCGCGTGTTCATCTCCATGAAATAGAACCGGTGCTCCTTGTCCAGCAGGAACTCCACGGTCCCCGCGTTCCGGTACCGGACCGCCTGGGCAGCTTCGACCGCCACACGGCCGAGTTCGCGCCGGAGGCGGTCGTCCACCGCCGGCGACGGCGTCTCCTCGATGAGCTTCTGGTAGCGGCGCTGGACGGAACAGTCTCGCTCTCCGAGATAGATCGTCCGACCGCGCTCGTCCGCCAGGATCTGGACTTCAATGTGGCGCGGCTCGAGGAAGTACCGCTCCACGTACACGCTCTGGTTGCCGAACGCCGCGTTGGCCTCCGCGCGGGCCGCCTCAAAGGCGTGCGCCAGTTCATCCTCCTTGTTCACCACCCGCATCCCGCGTCCCCCGCCGCCCGCCGACGCCTTGATGATCACCGGGTAGCCGATTTTGGCCGCCACAGCCGCGGCCTCCTGCTCGCTCGTGATCTCTCCCTCGCTGCCGGGCAGCACCGGCAAGCCCTGGCGGATCATGATGTCGCGCGCCTTCGCCTTGTCCCCCATTGTGCCAATGCTCTCGGAGGTCGGCCCGATGAACTTGATGCCGATCGACTCGCATACCTCGGCGAAGTGGGCGTCCTCGGCTAGGAAGCCGTACCCCGGGTGGATGGCGTCGCAGGCGGTGATCTCCGCCGCGCTCAGGATGTTCGGGATGTTGCGGTAGCTGAGCGCCGGATCGGCCGGTCCGATGCACAGGTGCTCGTCCGCGAGCCGCACGTGCAGGGCGTCCTTGTCCACTTCGGAATGGACGGCCACGCTGCGGATGCCCAGTTCCTTGCAGGCCCGGATGACCCGCACCGCGATCTCGCTGCGGTTGGCCACGAGGATTTTCTTGAACACCCCTCAGCCCTCCGGTTGGGCGCCCGGCGCGATCAGAAAGAGCGGCTCGCCGTACTCGACCGGCTTGGCGTTCTCCACTAGAATCTTGGCCACGCGCCCGTCGGCGTCGGACTCGATCTCGTTCATCAGCTTCATGGCCTCGACGATGCAGAGCACCTGGCCTTTCTTCACGTACGTGCCTTCTTCCACATACACCTCGGAATAAGGAGACGCCGACCGGTAGAAGGTCCCCACGATGGGCGAGCGCACGGTCACCAGCCCTTCCGTAGACGGCTCGGCCGTCGGCGCGTCGGTCGGAGCGGCGGTAAGCCCGGCAGCGGGAACGGGCACGGACACCTCGAGCGCCGGGGAAGACGCGGCTGCGCCTTCGCGCCGCAAGCGGATCCGGAGCCCATTGCGCTCGACCTCGAGGTCGCTGACGCCCGCGTTCTGGAACACCGCGATCAGGTCCTGCAGGAGCGCGGGATCCACCAGGGCGTCCGGACGCGGCTTGGGCTGCGCCGTGGCGGGCTTCCTGGCGGATTTGGCGGGGTGGCGTTTCATCAGGCCCGTTCCACGTATTCGCGCGTGCGGGTGTCTACCTTGACCATCACACCTTCCTCGAGATACAGCGGCACCTTGACCGTCGCCCCGCTCTCCAGGATCGCCGACTTCGAGCCGCCGGACGCCGTGTCGCCGCGAACGCCCGGCTCCGTCTTCACGATCCTGAGCTCCACAAACACCGGCAACTCCATCCCGATCGGCGTCCCGTTATGGAGCAGCAGCGTGACGGTCATATTTTCCTTGAGCAGGTCCCAGCCGTCACCCAGGTGCGCCCGGTCAAACGTCAACTGCTCGTAGGTCGTCGTGTCCATGAACGTGTACTGGTCGCCCTCCGCGTAGAGAAAGGTCATCTCCCGCTCGTCGAGATCGGGCGTGGGCAGCTTTTCTCCCGAGCGGTAGGTCCGTTCGATGACGTTCCCGGTCCTGAGACTCTTGAGCTTGGTCCGTACGAAGGCTCCGCCCTTCCCGGGCTTGACATGCTGAAATTCGACGATCGTGTAGGGCTCCCCGTCCAGCTCGAGCTTCGCCCCGTTGCGAAATTCCGACGTTGAGATCACGGGTCTGTCTTGCCTCCTCCTGATCCATCTTGCTACTTCTTCGCTGTGGCCTGTTGCGCCCGCACGTGCGCGACGGCGGCCCGCAGCCCCAGCGCATAGCTGTCAGGGCCGAACCCTGAGATCTGCCCGACCGCCACGCCGGCGATGTAGGAATGCTGCCGGAACTCCTCGCGCCGATAGAGATTGGAGAGGTGCACCTCGACGGTCGGCATGCCGACCGCCGCGATCGCGTCGCGCAGGGCGATGCTCGTGTGGGTGTACGCGCCGGGATTGATCACCAGCGCTTCGTACTGGCCCGCCGCTTTCTGAACCCACGCCACCAGATCGCCCTCGTCATTGGACTGATGGATCGTGAGGCCCGCTCCCAGCTCCTTCGCCAGCGCGTGCAGGTCGCGGTTGATCCCGTCCAGCGTGACCGCCCCGTAGATGTGGGTTTCGCGGGAGCCCAGCAGGTTGAGGTTCGGCCCATGGAGGACCAGGATCTTCACTTCCGGCGACGCTCCCGGATCACGGCGAGCCAGCCTTCCAGCCGGCGGATACGGGTCTTGCGCTTGGCCTGGTCCGAGGTCTCCTGTGATGCCTTCGCCGGGGCCTGACTGGCTCCCGCTCCTTCTTCCGCGAGCGCCATGATCTTCTCGTGCAACCGGCGATTGTCGGGCTCCTTGGCGGCAAGGCGGCGATAGACCTCCAAGCCTTTCTCACGGTGCCCCTGCGAGATGTAGAGCTCGGCCAGGGTCTCGCTATCGGTGATGCCCCCGGGACCGTGACCGTACATGGCCAGCGAGAGCCCTTCTGCGGCAGCATCACTCGCGACGTGGTCCGCAACCGGGGACTTTGCCATGCGCACGGTCGGATGCATCTCTTTGGCCTTCGCGTCCGCCGCTTTGGCAGCCTCGTGCGTCTCGGCGTGCGTGGCCTTCTTGGCGTGGGCCGCCTTGGCTCCGCCGCCCTGCAATTCCTCGAGCAGATGGCCCATCTCACGGTCCTTGGGATTGGCGTGCAGGATGGTCTCGCAGGCCTTGATCGCCAACGCCGTATCCCCGAGCTCGTGATACACCTGCGCGAGCTTCCGGAAAGCGGCGAAGTTATCCGGCGCGGCCTTGATCACCTGCTCCAGCTCCACACGGGCCAGCGCAAGGTCCCCGGAGGTGCAATAGACTTCGCCCAGCATGACCCGGGCGCTGACCATCTTCGGGAACTTCTTCAGCCCCTGCTGGAGCACCTCAATGGCCTTGCCAAACTGTCCCGCGTCGACGAGTTCCTTGGCATGAGCCATGAAAGCGTGGGATGCTGATTCGCTTGCCATCAGGGACTCCCTTCTGTTCGCCTCCGAGTGATCTGTGCGAGGCTTCCCAGCCTACGGAAGAATGAGCACCGCGTCAAGAATTCGATGCGCCAGCTCATGCTTGGACATGAGCGGCAATGCCTCACAACGGCCCGCACGGTCCAGCAAGGTCGCGCGGTTCGTGTCCGTGCCGAACCCGGCTCCGGGCTCTGAGACGTCGTTGGCGACGATCAGGTCCAGCGCCTTGTCGAGCAGCTTGCCTCTGGCGCGCGCGACCAGATCGCCCGTCTCGGCCGCGAACCCGACCACGAGCTGCCCGGCCCGTCGCGGCGGCAGGTCCTTCAAAATGTCCTTGGTCGGCTCCAGTGCCAGCGTCCGCACGTCGCGGCCTTTCGGTACCTTGCCCTGGGCCGGGCGCGCCGGCCGGAAATCGGCGACCGCCGCCGCCATGATCAGCACATCGGTGCCTGGGAAACGGGTGACGACTTCTTTACGCATCTCCTCGGACGTGACCACCGAGACGTACGCGACGTTGGGAACGGGCGCAAGACTGGTCGGCCCCGCGACCAGGACGACGTCAGCGCCGCGATCCCGTGCGGCTTCCGCCAGCGCCCAGCCCATCTTCCCGGACGAGCGGTTCGACAGGAACCGCACCGGATCGAGCGGTTCCTGCGTGGGCCCGGCCGTGATGAGGACCCGCCGGCCGCGAAAGTCCTTGGCGCAGAGAGCCCCGAAGATCGCCGATAGGATGGCGTCCTCCTCGGGAAAGCGCCCCTGGCCGACCCGGCCCGACGCCAACGGCCCGACCTCCGGCTCCAGCACGGTGACCCCGCGCTGACGGAGCGTCCGCACGTTGGCGCAGACCGCCGGGTGGGTCCACATGCCGCCGTCCATGGCGGGAACCACCACCACCGGGCACTCCGCCGCAAGCACCAGCGTCGTGAGGAGATCGTCGGCGAGGCCATGCGCCAGCTTGGCGACGCAGTGAGCCGAGGCCGGCGCGATCGCGATCAGATCGGCTCCGTCCGCGAGCGCAAGGTGCGGCATGACATTCACAGCGGGAGGGGGCCCCGCGGAACGCGCCCCTCCCGCACCCACCTCTCCGCTCGACGACGGAAACAGATCGGTGCCGACGGGGTGGCCCGTGAGCGCCTCAAAGGTCAGCGGTGCGACGAAGCGCTGCGCGGTGTGGGTCATGACCACGCGCACCGTCGCTCCTTCGGTCATCAGGCGGCGCGCCAGCGACGCCGCCTTGTAGGCGGCGATGCTGCCGGTCACTCCGAGCACGATGGTCTTCCCCGCCAAGCGCGCGGCAGGCGCGAGGGGGGTGCGTTTAGTCGTCTTCACTCGCCTCCGCCGGCTTGGAGTCGTCCACGATGACGCTCAAGTCCTTCTTGATCTCGTTCGCGTCTTCACCGCCCACGTGCGCCAGGGTCAGCCGTTCAAGCTCGCGCTCCCGTTGCTTGCGCGCTTCCTTCATGGCTTGGCGGGCCTCCTTCCCGACCAGGAACTTCACCTTGCCCTTCAGCACCTCTTCGAGCGCCATCGTCGTCGGCTTGGTGTGCTTGGTCGCGATCGACGGCCGGGTGCCTTGCATGAACTGCCGGGCCCGCTGGGCCGCAATGATCACCAGCCGGCTCCGTGATTCGATCGGCAAGTCCTGATACTCGGGCATCAGCGATAACGTTTCCATTAACGATCCTCCTGCGTTTCCCTTTCATTTACCATCAAGGCCTGTTCCACGGCGGATAGGTCCAGCAAGGCCGTCCGGCTGCGCTCGGCCAGCACGATGGCTTCGAGCTGCCGCACGGCAGACTTAAAGTCTTCGTTGATGATTACGTAGGCATAGTCGCGATAATTCTTCACTTCATCCCGGGCCTTTTTCAGCCGTCTGGCGATCTCGTCCGGCGCGTCTCCTTTTCGGTCCTCCAGGCGCTGGCGCAGCACCTCTAGCGACGGCGGCAAGATATAGATCGACACCGCGTCCGGTTCGTGCCGCCGGATCTGCAAGGCCCCCTGGGTATCGATGTCGAGGAGGACGTCGATCCCCTGCGCGATCCATTCCTTGAGGGGGGCTCTGGGGGTCCCGTAGAGATGGCCGTAGACCTCGGCCCACTCCAAAAAGGCGCCTTCCTTGATCATGTCCCGGAACGCGGCTTCCTCCACGAAGTGGTAATGCCGGTCCGCGATTTCCGCCGGACGCGGCTTGCGGGTGGTGTAGGAGACCGAGTAGCGCAAATCCGGCACCTGGCTGACGAGCTCCTGACACAGGGACGTCTTGCCGGCGCCGGAGGGAGCCGACACCACGAACAGGATGCCCTGACGGCGCTTCACGATGGCGTCCTTATTCGACATTCTGCACCTGCTCGCGGATCTTCTCGAGCTCCGCCTTCACAGCGACGACCTCCTGGGTCACCACCGTGTCGCCGACCTTCGACCCGATGGTGTTGATCTCGCGGTTCATCTCCTGCAACAGGAAATCCAGGCTCCGCCCTACCGGCTCGGTCTTTCGGAGGAACGCCCGGAACTGGTCCAGATGGCTGTCCAAGCGGGTCAGCTCTTCGCTCACGTCGCTGCGATCGGCTAGGAGCGCCACCTCCTGCGCCAAACGGCTCTGATCCACGCTGTCCCTGCCCGCCCCCGCGCCCTCCAGGAGCCGTTTGACCCGTTCCTGCAAGCGCGCGGCGCGCTCGTCCACGATGGCTGGGAGTCGTTGGCGGATCGTGCGCAGGCGCCCTTCTACCTCCTGCAATCGCGCCAGGAGATCCCGCTCCAGCGTGCGGCCCTCATGGCGGCGCATCTGGTCGAGCGCCTTCAGCGCCCGGCCCAGCACGAGCTCCACCGCGCGGACCGCGCCCGGCTCTTCGGCCGCCAGCTCCGCCGGCCTGATGACGTCCCGGAAGCTGGCGAGCAGGGTCGCCTCCGGCGAGCCCTTGAGCCCGAGCTCCCGCTGCAACTCTTTCAGCAATGCGTGATAGCGGCGCGCGAGCGCCCGGTCCAGGACAATCCCGCGCCCGGGGTCCCGTTCGCCGCTGAAATTCACCGTCACATCCACGCGCCCGCGGGCCACCCGGCCCTGGACCAGGTCACGGATCCGGTCCTCATGGGCCTGCAAGGCGCGTGGCAGTTTGGCCATCACCTCGCTGTGCCGGTGGTTCACCGAGCGGACTTCCACGGTAATGGGCGTGCCCTTATGCCGTCCCTCAGCGCGCCCGTACCCCGTCATGCTCCGGATCATGCCGTCCGCTTTCCTTCCCACGGGCAGAGGTCGTACAGACGGCACTCATGGCACTTGGGCGCGCGCGCCTGACAGATATGCCGTCCGTGGAGCAGCAACTGATGCGAGGCCCTTGTCCAGATGCCCTTCGGCAACAGGCGCTGCAACGCGACTTCGATCTTCTCCGGATCGTCCGTGTCGACCAGGCCCAGCCGCTGCGTGACCCGTGTGACATGAGTGTCGACCACCACCCCGGGGACTCCGAAGCAGTTGCCCAGAATGACGTTGGCCGTCTTCCGCCCGACGCCCTGCAGAGTGACCAACTCCTCCATGGTCCGGGGCACTTCCCCGCCGAACCGGCTGACCAAGGCCTGGCCGGTCTTGATAAGGCTCCGGGCCTTCGCCTTGTAGAACCCGGTCGGTCGAATCTCCTCCTGTAGTCTGGCCGGGTCCGCCTCCGCGTAGTCCTTGGCCGTCTGATACCGGGCAAAGAGCCCCTTCGTCACCTGGTTCACCCGCTCATCCGTGCACTGGGCCGACAGGATGGTCGCCACCAGCAACTGGAGCGGTGTCTTGTAGTGAAGAGCCACCTGGGGGCTGGGAAACTCTTCATCCAGCAGCTTTAGGAGCCGGTCCGTGGTCCTCAATGGCTCCCCCTCGTCGAAACCTCCGCGGGACCGACGACCTAGGCCAAACAATTCATGACCGACCTACGTGAGAGTCACGAGACCGGGCGAGGCCATCTCCACGGAGGGACCCACAACCCTTGGAAAAGTGGGCCTATGCTAGCAGGAAAGGCCGGCCTGGGTCAAACTCCAGAGCTGCTTTTCGACCGCGTCCAGCAGGGGGATCAGCGTGTCGGGCCGCACGGCCGAGACCGCCAGCCCACCGAGGCGCGCGCTCACCACCGTAGCCTGTGCCGGGTCCACCAGGTCAGCCTTGTTCAGGACCAGCAGGCGCGGCAGGCGATCAAGCCCCAGCTCCCGTAGAATGTCCTCCACGACTGCCACCTGCCGCTCCAAGGTCGGGCTGCTCAGGTCCGCCACGTGCAGCAACAGGTCTGCGTCGTGCAGTTCCTCGAGCGTGGCGCGGAACGCGCCCATCAGCTCCTCGGGCAGATTCCGGATGAACCCGACCGTATCGGTCACGATCGCTTCCCGCTCCTCCGGAAAGCGCAGGCGACGGCTCGCCGTGTCCAGCGTCTCGAAGAGGCGGTTGTTCGCCGTCACCCGGCTGTGCGTCAGGACGTTCAGCAGCGTGGACTTGCCGGCGTTGGTGTAACCCACGATCGAGATGATCGGCACCGCCCGACGCAGGCGCCGAGCCCGCTGCTGCATGCGGGTCCGCGCCAGCGCCTCCATCTGCTTCTCGAGATGGCTGATACGGTCCCGCACGCGGCGCCGATCCACTTCCAGTTTCGTCTCGCCGGGTCCGCGTCCGCCGATGCCCCCCGCCAACCTCGACATCGCCGTGCCGTGTCCGGTGAGGCGCGGCAGGAGGTACCGCAATTGCGCGAGCTCCACCTGCAGCTTGCCCTCACGGCTGTGCGCCCGCCGGCTGAAGATGTCGAGAATCAACTGGGTCCGGTCGATGACCTTCAAGTCGGTCACGGCGGCGATGGCCGTGGCCTGCGCGGGCGACAGATTCTGATCGAAGACGAGGTAGTCCACCCCGTGTTGCAAGGCCTTGATGACGACCTCCTTGAGCTTGCCACTGCCCAGCAGGTACTTGGGATGCAGCGCCTGAGGCCGCTGAACGACCGTGTCCAGCACCATGAGGCCGGCCGAGCGGGCCAGTTCGGCAAGCTCCGCCAGCGACTCTTCCTGATCCGCGTGGCTCTGCCGCGACACGCTGACCAAAATCGCCTGCTCTTGGAGGTTGTCCACGAGATGCACGGTGCGGGTCCGGCTCAGCTCCTCATCGAGAGCGCCGAGAAATTCGCTCAGGCGGACCTGGCAGTCCTGCGCGGCGACCGGCGACCAGACCTCGTAGGATTTGCCGGTCGGATTCGGCGGGAGGATGTTCGCCGCATACAGATGGCCTGGCTCGCCGTCGGCGCGCACGCCGAGGGCCGCGATCAGGTCCAAGCGCAGGAGCGCCAAGTCGGTCAGGTCGTCCTGACTCAACGGTTCGTCGCGCAGATGCGTGTGGATCAGCCGAATGCCGCGGAGCGATTGCCGGCCGAGGCGATAGTCCGAGAGGTCGGGCAAGACGACCTCTCGGTCGTTCCCGACGATGACGTCTTCGATCATGCCCCGACGATTGATGAGCAGGCCGATCTGGCGCCCGATCTCGCGGGAGAGCCCTGTGCAGAACCGGGCCAGCTCCCAGGAGATGATGGCATCTTCGGGCACCCGGCGGCGGTAGACATGCTCCAACCGCCTCAGTTGGTTGGGCTTGAGCCCCGTGAGATAACCGTGAGGAGAAGGAATCGGGCGCCCTCCTTGCGCTCGTCAGACTCCGATGACCCAGTCCGCTCGAGGTTCGAAGTCCAGTGACGCGACACGACCTTCGCGCAACAGCCTCGCACCGGCTGCAGCGATCATGGCCCCGTTGTCGGTGCAATAGCGAACCGGGGGGATATGGACCGTGATCCCCTCGTCGCGCCCGCGCGCCTCGAAGCGCGCCCGGAGCTGCGAGTTGGCGGCCACGCCGCCGGTCACGACGACGTGGCGCACGCCGCAGCGTTTGGCGGCGGCCAGCGATTTCTCCACCAAGACGTCCACGATGGCCTGTTGGAACCCTGCCGCCACGTCCGGCACATGCCAGGAACGCTCCTCGGCCGCCCGATCCCGCAGGTAATACAGTAACGCGGTCTTGATGCCGCTGAAGCTGAAGTTGAGGTCCTCGCACGTCGGGTACGGACGGGGGAACGGCGCCCGCTCCGGGTCGCCCTCGCCCGCCAGCCGGTCAATCACGGGACCGCCGGGATAACCCAAGCCGAGCATCTTGGCGGCCTTGTCGAAGGCCTCCCCTGCCGCGTCGTCCAGCGTCCGTCCCAGTAGCTCCGGCTCGCCCCACGTTTTGACATGATAGAGATTCGTGTGGCCGCCCGAGGCGATCAACGCCACGAAGGGCGGGGCCACGGCTCCAGCGCCCAGGCCGGCCGCGCACAGATGGCCTTCCAGGTGATTGACGGGCAACAACGGTATCTGCAACGCGTAGGCCAAGGCCTTGCCGTAGGCGACTCCGACCAGCAGGGCGCCGATGAGTCCGGGGCCCCCGGTCACCGCGACCGCGCTCAGCTCGCGCGGGCCAATCCCCGCACTGGTCAAGGCCTCCCGCACGACCTGGTCGATGGTCTCGATGTGGCGGCGGCCGGCCAATTCGGGCACCACGCCCCCGTAGCGGGCATGGGTCTCCACCTGCGAACGCACGACCTCGGCGAGCAGGGCGCCATCCGCACGGGCGACGGCGACGGCGGTTTCGTCACAGGATGTCTCGATGCCCAGTATCACGGAGGTGGCTCAGACAGGGCGGGGGAGACGGCGCAGTCCACACAGCAGCGAACTGGGAGGCGTGGTCGCACTCAGAATCAACAGAGCGGAGCGGCCAACGGTGGGAACAAACCCGCGACGCCTGGCCGGCCGGTCATACGCCGGCCAAGGCCTCCTCTTCGACGAAGGCTGGCACCCCACCCTTCATGACCACTTTAATCTTGTGGAACTCCCGGAACCGCCCCTTGATCAACTCTTCGGAGAGCGGGTCGCCGATGCTCTTCTGGATGCACCGGCGCATCGGCCGGGCGCCGTAGATGGGCTGGTAGCCTTCCTGGATCAACCAGGCCTTGACCTCGTCCGACACCTCGAGTTCGATCCCACGATCGACCAGGCGCTGGTTCAACTCCGTGAGGAGGTTGTCCACGATCGTCACCAGGTGCGACTTCTCGAGCGAGTGGAAGACCACCACTTCATCGATGCGATTGAGGAACTCGGGGCTGAAGGTGTGCTTGAGCTCGCCCAGGATGTCTTCCTTGTGGCGGCGATTGACGTCCTCTGAGGTGTCCCGCTGGAAGCCCAACGAGGCTCCTTTGATGAGCCTGGTGCCGAGGTTTGAGGTCATGATGATGACCGTGTTCTTGAAGTCCACCTTCCGGCCGAGGCTGTCCGTGAGGACGCCGTCATCCAAGACTTGTAAGAGCACATTAAAGAGATCCGGGTGCGCCTTCTCGATCTCGTCGAAGAGCACCACCGAGTACGGCCGGCGACGGACCTTCTCCGTAAGCTGGCCGCCCTCTTCGTAGCCCACGTACCCCGGAGGCGCCCCGAACAAGCGGGAGCTGCTGAACTTCTCCTGGTACTCGGACATGTCGATCCGGATGAGGGCATCCTCGGTGTTGAACAGGAACTCGGCCAGCGCCCGCGCCAGCTCGGTCTTGCCCACACCCGTCGGCCCCAAAAAGATGAAGGACCCGATCGGCTTCTTGGACTCCTTGAGCCCGGCCCGCGAGCGCCGGATAGACCGTGCGACGGCGGAGACGGCTTCCTCCTGGCCGACGACGCGTTTGTGCAACGCCTCTTCCATCCGCAGCAGCTTCTGAGACTCCTCCTCTTCCAGCTTGAAGAGCGGGATCCCGGTCATCTTAGAGACCACGTAGGAGACATCCTCTTTCGCGATGACTGGCCGGCTTTTCTCCTGGCTCTTCTTCCACTCGCGCTTCGAGTCCTCCAGCAGCTTCCGCAGCCGCTCTTCCTCTTCGCGGAACTTCACGGCCTCCTCGAAGTTCTGAAGCGCGATCGCCATTTCCTTCTCGCGCGAGACCTTCTTCAACTCCTGTTCCATCGCCCGCAGATCGCCCGGCAGGGCGTAGGCCTGCAGTTTGGCCCGGGACCCAGTCTCGTCGATCACGTCAATGGCCTTGTCCGGGAAGAAGCGGTCGGTGATGTACCGGTCCGCCAGCTTGACGGCTTCGGCGATGGCTTCTTCGGTAATCTCCACCCCGTGGTGGCTTTCGTAGCGATCGCGCAGGCCCTGGATGATGCGGATGGTCTCTTCCACGCTGGGCTGCTGCACGTAGATCGGCTGGAAGCGCCGCTTCAGCGCCCCGTCCTTCTCGATGTGCTTGCGATACTCGTCCAGGGTGGTCGCGCCGATGCACTGGATCTCTCCGCGCGAGAGCGCGGGCTTCAGCATGTTGGACGCGTCGATGGACCCTTCCGCCGCCCCGGCCCCGACCAGGGTGTGCAGCTCATCGATGAAAATGATGATGTTGCCCGCCTGGACGATCTCCTTCATCACGACCTTGAGGCGTTCCTCAAACTGGCCGCGGTACTTGGTGCCGGCCACGAGAGAGCCCAGGTCCAGCGCGATGACGCGACGGTTCAAGAGATTGTCGGGCACCTCCGCGGTCACGATCCGCTGGGCGAGACCTTCGACGATCGCCGTCTTGCCGACACCGGCTTCTCCGATCAACACGGGGTTGTTCTTGGTCCGCCGGCTGAGGATCTGCAGCACCCGCTCGATCTCGTCCAGCCGGCCGATGACCGGATCCAGCGAGCCTTCCTGCGCGAGATGGGTGAGGTCCCGCCCGAATTCATCCAACGCCGGGGTATTGCTTTTCCGGTCGCGCTCCCGCGGCGAGCTCTTCCGCAGGAACGAGACGGTCAACTGGCGGGCAGTCAGGAGATTGGCCCCGAGGCTCCGGAGAATCTTCCCGCCGATGCCTTCCTCCTCGCGGAGCAGGCCCAACAGGAGATGCTCGCCGCCGATATGGTTGTGGCCCAGCAACCGGGCCTCTTCGACCGCGTATTCGATGACTTTCTTCACCCGTGGGCTGAAGGGGATCTCCCCGAAGGTCATTGTTGTGCCGCCGCCCGGCAGGTTCCGCTCGATTTCGAGACGGATCTGCTCTGTGGAGAGCCCCATCTTCTTCAGGATCATCAGGGCTACCCCGTCGGTCTCGCGCAGGATGGCCAGGACGAGGTGCTCGGTGCCCAGATAGTCGTTCTGGTGCCGCTCGGCCTCTTCGCGTGCCAAGACGATGATCTTTCTGCCCTTGTCGGTGAACCGTTCAAACATCCTGTGTCTCCTCCAGGTGGGGCGGCCGTTCGTGGAGAATCCGTGATCGTATTCTACCGGGTGATCGGGAGAGTGTCAAGGGCGCCCCCCGCGCGACCGCCGCCACACGCGTGCACACACCACAAAAATCACTGTAGGTACTACCCCGAAATCGTCTGCGTTGACAATCAATCGGCGCGGATAGCCCGGATTATTCACGAATGTCGTAGCGAGGCGTTCGAGACCGAAGCCATGGCCCATTGCGACTTGAAGAGCAATGGGCAACCCCCGAGAGGATTGGGCGACATAGTAGATATTCATGAACAATCCAGGCTAAAATGCCGCCCATGAAACGCATCGGCATCCTCGTCAAAGCGGAGTCGCCCGATACCAACCCTCTCTTGAAGGAGCTCGTCCCCTGGTTACGGGCTCGGGGCAAGGACCCACTGCTCGATCCGGCCACAGCCAAGCTCGCCGGGGAAACCGCTTCCTATCCCAAGAAGGACCTCGCCGCGCTCGCCGATATGCTGGTGGTCCTCGGCGGGGATGGCACCATGCTGGCGGCGGCCCGCCTCGTCGAGGACCGTCCCATCCCAATCTTGGGCGTCAACACCGGGGGGCTGGGCTTCCTCACCGCAGTCACGCGCGACGCGCTCTTCAAGGCGTTAGAACAGGTGTTCGCCAATGCCTTCGCGGAAGAGGAACGCCTCATGCTGCGGTCCCGCATCGTCCGGATGGGCAAGGAGATCGCCGCGGCCTCCGTGCTGAATGACGTGGCGCTCAGTAAGGGCGCGTTGTCCCACATGGTCCAACTGGAGATCTCCATCAATGGCCAATTCGTCACGGGATTGCGGGGCGACGGGCTCATCATCTCGACTCCAACCGGTTCGACGGCGTATTCCATGGCCGCAGGCGGGCCGATCCTCAACCCCGCCGTCCACGCGCTGATCCTCACCCCCATCAGTCCCCACACCCTCACCAACCGTCCGATTGTCATCCCCCAAGAGGCGCACGTCGAGGTGGTGCTGGTCAGCAAAGACGAGGGCGCCATGGTGACGTTCGACGGGCAGGCCGGCATCACGCTCCAGCCCCGCGACCTGATCGAGGTCCGCGCGTCGGAGAAGAAGACACGGCTGATCCGCTTCGCGGACCGCACCTACTACGATATGTTGCGCAACAAACTGAAGTGGGGGGAGAGCTAACGGGACGCTGACACCTTCGCCATGGACTTCTTCCGGCGAATGGCAACGAGCATCTCCTCGTTGGTGGGAAACTTGAACTCCTCGATATCGCGGCGTTGCCCTTCTTCCTGCTCCATCTCGCTCAACGCCAGCAGATCATCGACCTGCACGGCATCCGGTTGCCGGCTCTTTACCAAGGCCTCCAGCCGTTTCAGCTTGTGTGCGATCTCCTCTGCAGTCAAAGGCGCTTTGTCCGCCAGATGCCGCAGGACGACTTCACTGCACCACTCCCCGTCCCGCTTGGCCACGCCGACCAGCCCTTCACTGGCCTTGCGGGCCCACCCGCAGAGAAAAACCTCCGGGATGACCGCGCCGGTCGCTTCGTCGTAGGCCTGGAACAGACTGTCGTCAGGATCGTTCTGCGTCCGGGTGGGGTTTGTGACAAAGACGCCGTTCTTGTATGGAAGCCCGACCGCCTCATCCACACGGTCTCCGACGGCGAACACGACGCTGTCGCACGGGATCGTGTAGTAGGTCTTCAGCCCGACCGCCGCGGGATCCGTGCCTTTGAGCTCAAGCTTCGTATCTTCCACCTCCAGGCCAGTGACCTGGATTTGGCCATCGGTGAGGACGCGCTTCGGGGAGGACAGGAAATGGAAGTGCATGCGGGTGTGGCTCTCCGGCGGCTCGCACTTCGTGAACTCCGCCCGCATCTCGGCCAGGATCTTCTCGGGCAACTGCCCTACCGCCTCCAGGCGTGGAGTGATCCGTGCGATCTCCTTCTGGAGGGAGTCCTGATCGATAGAGGCGCAGACGGCGCGAATCTCCTTGGGGTTGTACTTGCGCTCGGCCGGCCCGCGCCGGACGATCACGTGGACCTCTGCAACGCGGCGGCGAGACAGCCAGTGCGCGATGTCCACCATCACGTCCCCGATGCCGATCACCGCCACGCGCTGGCCCATCTCGAACGGGCGGGTGCTGAAGCCCGGCAGCAGATTATAGTGGTAGACGCAGTCTTTGGCGTGATAGACGCCTTTGGCAGTGTCCCCCTCCACGCCGATGGTCTTGGTGCCCTGGGCCCCAGTCGAGAAGACCAACGCGCTGGGTCCCAGCGCGCGCAGCTCTGACACGGTCAGATGGAAGCCGTTGCCGACCGTCACGTTGCCGAAGTAACGGACGTTGGGGCGCGTCAGGATTTCCCAGTAGCCCTTGCGCAAGCCGCCGCGCAACTTGTGTTTGTTGGGGAAAATGCCGTACTCGGCGAGCCCGCCGACTTTGATGTCCCGGTTGAGCACCACCACCTCATGTCCCTGCTTGGACATGACGTTGGCGACGGACAGGCCGGCTGGTCCGGCGCCGACGACGATAATCAAATGTTTCGTACTCATCCGAAGAATCTTCGTGCCAGGGAGAACCTACCTAGCAAAAAATAAGCGCCGAAGCTAGCATGGCCAAAAAGAAATTGTCAAAAAGATTATCCTCCCGCGCTCCCTGGCTTGCCGCCTGGCAGGCCCGGTTCGGTCATGCGCCAGGGATCCAAGAGGTGGGCGAGGCGCTCCGCCGGCAGGACCTTCTTCTCCAGCGCGACTTGGCGGACCGTCTTGCCGGTCCGATGCGCCTCCTTGGCGATCTCGGCCGCCGCTTCGTACCCGATTTCCGGCGCGAGTGCCGTGCACATGGCCAGGCTTTGCTCGATCCCGGCCCGGCACCGCTCGGGGTTGGCTTTGAGGCCCTCCACACAGCGAACGGCGAAGTTTTCCGCCCCGCGGGCCAGCAGCGCGATGGATTGCAGGAGGTTGTGCGCCATGACCGGCAGCATGACGAGCAACTCGAAGTTGCCGGCCTGGCCAGACACCATGATGGCCGTATCATTCCCCATGACTTGGACCGCCACCATCATCACCGACTCGGCGATGACGGGATTGATCTTGCCCGGCATGATGGAGGAGCCGGGCTGGGTCTCCGGTAGGAGGATCTCCCCCAGGCCGCAGCGCGGGCCCGAGCCCAGCCACCGGATGTCGTTGGCGATCTTCATCAGGCTGACCGCCACGGTCCGGAGCGCCCCGCTGGCTTCCACCAGCGCATCCTGGGCGGCCTGGGCTTCAAAGTGGTTCTTCGCTTCTTGCAACGGACAGCGGGTCTCGCGGGCCAGCAACACAATCACGCGCTTGGCGAACTCCGGGTGGGCGTTCAAGCCTGTGCCGACCGCGGTGCCCCCCAAAGCCAGCTCCCCCAACGAAGAGCGCACCCGCTCCACCCGTTGAATGCCCAGCTCGATCTGCCGCGCGTAGCCCGAGAATTCTTGCCCGAGCCGGACGGGGGTCGCATCCTGCAAGTGCGTGCGTCCGATCTTGACCACGTCGTCGAACTCCTTGGCCTTGGCTGCCAGGGCCGTATAGAGGCGCTTGAGCGCCGGAATCAGCGCCTGGTCGATCTGCTCCAGAGCCGCGACGTGAATCGCTGTGGGGATCACGTCGTTGCTGGACTGTCCGAGGTTCACATGATCGTGGGGGTGCACGAGCTTGCCGCCCCGCTCCCCGCCCAGCAGTTCAGCCGCCCGGTTGGCGATGACTTCATTGACATTCATGTTGGACGAGGTGCCGGAGCCTGTCTGGAAGATGTCCACGGGGAACTGATCGTCCAGTTGCCCGTCGATCACCTCCTGCGCGGCCCGCTGGATCGCCTTGGCGATCTTGGAGTCCAGGAACTCCAGCTCCGCGTTGACGCGCGCGGCGGCCCACTTGACCAGTCCCAGCGCCCGGATCATGGCGCGCGGTAGCCGCAGGGAGCTGATCGGAAAGTTTTCGATCGCGCGGGCGGTCTGCACGCCATAGTAGGCGTCCGCGGGGACGGCGAGCTCGCCCATCGTGTCCCGTTCCAGGCGGGTCGCCCCGCCTGCCGCTTTCTGCGACGACTGCCTGGACAGGTAGATGACTTTCCCCTGGAACGGCTTCCCGGCAGGTTTGTTCCGCGGCTTCTTCTTCACGCATCCCCCTTTTGCAATGGACTCACCATTGGTGGAACAGCTTTGTCCAGCGCGGGGATTGTAATCCAGTCCGGGGAGCCGCTCAAGCAACAAGCGCGGGAGCAGCCGGGCCGCGACTGTAATCAGCCGCGCTGGTCGAGCGGCAGGTACCGACGCCCGTGCTCCCCCTCGTAGATCTGGTCAGGCCGGTAGAGCTTGTTCTCCTTCAACTGCTCGAGCCAGTGGGCCAGCCAACCTGCGACCCGGGCCATGGCAAAGATCGGGGTGAACGTGTCGCTGGGAATGCCCATCTGGTCAAAGATGATGCCAGAGTAGAAGTCCACGTTGGAGTACACCTTCTTGTGGGCCAGCAGCTCCAGTCCGACCCGTTCCACCTCCTCGGCCAGTTCATAGAGCGGGGACCTCCCGTACTGGGCAAAGAGCTTCTGCGCGAGTTGCTGGAGGACCACGGCGCGCGGGTCCTTGACCTTGTAGACCCGGTGGCCGAACCCCATGATCGGCTCCTTCCGGTCCAACTTCATCTGTAGGTAAGGACGCACGCGCTCGACCGTGCCGATCTCGCGCAGCATGGCCACGACCTCCTCATTGGCCCCGCCGTGCAGCGGCCCTTTCAGGGCGCCGATCGCCGAGGCGACGACAGTGTAGGGATCGGCGAGGGTTGAAGCGGTGACGAGCCCGCAGAATGTGGAGGCGTTCATCGTGTGCTCGGCGTGGAGGATCAGACTCACGTCGAGGACGTCCGCGGCGAGCCGGTCGGGTATCCGCTCGGTCAGCATGTACAGGAAGTTCTCGCTGAAGCTCAGCTCGTCCCGCGGCGGGACGTGGTCGTCGCCGTGGCGGATGCGCGCGAAGGCCGCCACGACGGTCGGGAGCTTTGCGATGAGCCGCACGGCCGACCAGTAGTTGTTCTCCTGATCGCGGACGTTCCGGCCAGGGTAGAACATCCCCAAGGCCGCCACGGCCGCCTGGAGCGCATCCATGGGATGCCCGGTCTCGGGCAGACACTTGATCAGGTCAATGATCTTGAACTTGATCCGCCGGTGCCTTGTGATATCGGCAGTGAACCGTTCCAGTTCCAGACGGGTCGGCAAGCGGTTGAAGAGGAGGAGGAAGGCCGTCTCGAGAAAGGTGCTTTTCGCGGTGAGCTCTTCGATGCGGATGCCGCGGTACTCCAGAACGCCAGCCTGGCCGTCCACATCGCTGATCCTGGAGCGGGCGGCAGGCACGCCCGCCAATCCCGGCATGAAGTCATGCGGCATGTCCGTGCCTCCCTTCAATCAATGAAGCGGTATTGTGCGGGGCTCTCGGCAACCTGTCAAGACAACAACGGCCCCGTGCCTTGCCTTGCAAGAGGACAGCCGCTCGGCCATACTGGACGCGATGCCGCTGCCCCACGCCGCCAAGAAGTGGTTCGCCGCATCCGGCATCGGGCTGGCCGTGTTCATCGCCGCAATGACGCTTCACGCCTCCGGCCTCCTCACCATCGCAGAGTTGAAGTCCCTGGACCACCGCTTCAACCAGTACGCTGATCCGGCCAAGGCCGACAAGAGTCTCGCGTTGGTCGCCGTTGACGAGGCCAGTCTCGAGGCGTTCGGCCGCTGGCCTTGGCCTCGGGACCGCTTCGGCTATGTCGTGCACTATCTTCACACAGCGGGGGCCAGGGCGATCGTCGTCGATATTTTGTTCCTGGAGCCCGACGCCAACGACCAGGAATTTGACGTGGTCTTCGCAGAGGAAGTCCGCGCCGCTGGAAACGTCTTCTTTCCGTTCTTGCTCCAACACGATTCATCACCCGCGCTCTCCGCCCCACTCCTGAGCAAGGCGACGATTCCGTTGGACTCGCAGCCGGAGCGACTGGCCAACGCCGCGAGTCCGTACCAAGGGCTGAAGCTGCCCATCCCACCGCTGGCAGAAGCCGCCCGAGGACTAGGGCACATCACTCTGACGCCTGATCAGGACGGGACGATGCGCCGCCTGCCGCCGTTGGTGCCGACTGCGCAGGGCGCCGTTTCCCAATTGGCTACGGCGGTGGCCCGGTACATCCTGAGAGCGGAGCAGGCCGTACAGGATGGCCGCACGCTCCGCCTGGGCCCGACGACAGTGCCCGTCACTCGGGATGGCGATATCGTCCTCGACTGGCACGGCGCGCTCGAGCAGAAGGTTTACCCGGCCTACTCCATCGGGGCGGTTCTGCGCTCCTACACCGAAATGCAGAAGGGTGAACGCCCCCTGCTCGATCCTGCCCTCTTCAAGGACAAGATCGTGTTCGTGGCGACGACCGCCGCCGGCACCTATGACCTCCGGGTGACCCCGCTCTCTCCGTTCACGCCCGGCGTCGTGATCCACATGACCGCGCTGGACAACCTGCTCCACGGCCATGCCATCGCACTGGCCCCACCTTGGGCCTTTGTCCTGACCACGCTGGTGCTCTGCATCGGCACCGCATGGGCCTTCGTGCTGGTCCAACGCCAAGCTCTCAAATTCCTACTCATCGCCGGGCTGGCCGTCGCGTATTACGGGCTCGTCGTCCACGCCTTCTCAGGCCACGGGGTCTGGATGAAACTGGTCTTTCCCGAAGGGGCCCTGGCCTTGACCTACGCCGTCTCGGCCACCGTGGAGTATCTGACCGAGGGCCGGCAACGCCGCGTGCTGCGGGCCGTCTTCGATAAGTACATGGCCGCGGAAGTCGTGGATGAGATCATGCGCAACCCGGCGAGCATCAAGCTCGGCGGCGAAAAAAAGGAGCTGACCGTCTTCTTCTCCGACGTGGCTGGGTTCACCACGATCTCCGAGAAACTGGACCCAGAGGACCTCGTTTTCCTGCTCAACGAATATCTGTCATCCATGACGGACATCATTCTTCGGTACCGGGGGAACGTGAACAAGTATCTTGGCGACGGCATCATGGCGATCTTCGGCGCGCCGCGCGGCGAGCCCGACCACGCCTCGCGGGCCTGCGTCGCGGCCCTGGAGAACCAGGCGGCGCTCGCCCAACTGCGAAAGGAGTGGGCAGCGCGAGGCTATCCGGAGATCGTCGCGCGCATTGGGATCAACTCCGGACCGTTGGTCGTAGGGAACATGGGCTCCCAGACGCGGATGGAGTATACTGTCATGGGCGACAGCGTGAACCTGGCGTCCCGTCTGGAAGGGGCGAACAAGTTCTACGACACGTTGATCCTTCTGGGCCCGCGGACGTACGAGCTGGCCCAACCCGATATCGAGGCGCGGGAAGTGGATATGCTGCGGGTGAAGGGCAAGCTGGAGCCGGTGGTGGTGTACGAACTGCTGGCCCTGAAAGGGGCGCTGCCGGCGGAGAAGCAACGCGTGGTCGCCATGTACCAGGACGGTCTCGCCGCCTACAAGCGACGGGAGTTCGTCAGGGCTAAGGAACGCTTCGAAGCCGCGCTGGCGCTGGACCCGTCCGATGGGCCGTCCAAGGTCTGCCTGCATCGGGTGCAGGAGTACTTGGCAACCCCTCCTCCGCCCGACTGGGATGGCGTGTACGTGCTGCAGTCTAAATAGCCGACTGTGGAGGTGCCGTTGAAACGCCCTTCACGACTTGCCGCTCCGCTCATCACCCTACTGTTGTTGAGCCTGTATCTTCTGACCGTTGTCGCGCTGGCAGAAACCGTTTTCGTCCAGAGCAAGACCGCGAAGCTCCGCTCCGGGAAAACGTCGCTGGACAGCGTGGTGGCCGACCTGAAGTTCGGGGAGCCGCTGGAGGTGCTCGGCAAGGAGGGAAACTGGCTGGCCGTCCAGACCGCGCGTGGGGCCAAGGGCTGGATCTTCGCCGGCAAGACGACGCCCACCAAGCCCGCCAGCAGCGAGGATGATGTGCTGGCCAAGCTCGGCAAAAGCTTCAGGAGGACCGAAGCCGGAGACGTGACGGCGTCAGCCGGCGCCCGCGGCCTAGACAAGGTCTCGGAAGGCTACGCCAATCACGTTGGCATCACCCAGCAGCATCGGAACGCGATCGATCGCATGGCAGGGTACCGAATAACCGACCAAGAGGTCGAAGATTTTCTGAAGAACGGGGGGCTCGGCGAGTATGCAAAGTAGAACCACAAAGACAATCGCCGCCGCGTGCGTTGCGCTCGCAATGGCCGGAGGATGGGGTGGATGCGCTGAGATGCAGATCTCTACCGGGAACGAGCGGCTGGATATGATGATTCACGGCGGAGGAACCCTGCTCAGCGGGCTCCTGCCGATCGGGTATGAGGAAGAGCAGTCTATAGGCGCAGCCATCGCCCTCCAGGTCGTCGCCCGTTACGGGGGAGTGTATGATCAGCCGGAGCTCACCCGCTATGTCAATCTGGTTGGCCGGGCCGTGGCCCTCACCTGCGACCGGCCGGACATTCCCTACCACTTCGCCGTGCTCAACTCCGACTCGATCAACGCGTTCGCAGCGCCGGCCGGCTATGTCTTCGTGACCCGCGGCTTGTTCAAGCAGATCCGCAACGAAGCCGAGCTGGCCGCGGTGCTGGGACACGAGATCGCGCACGTCTCCCAGAAGCACATCCTTGAGGTCATCCAGCGTAGCAAGCGCCTCGCCGGCGTCTCCGAGGCCGGGCTGGCCTACGCGCATCAGAATCCCGACGTGTTCAAGAACCTGATCGATGCGGCCGCCAAGAAATTGCTCGACGAAGGGCTCGACCAGGAGAAGGAGCTCGAAGGGGACAGCCTCGGTGAGGTGTTTGCCGCCCGCGTGGGATACGATCCCACTGCCTATGTCGTGCTCTTAAACCGGCTGCGTGCGCTGAAGGGCGACGATAAGGCCTTCTTCAAGACCCACCCGAACTTTTCCACTCGCATCAACGCCGTCCAGGAGGTCATCCAGACGCACGGCTGGAAACCGACCGGCGTGCTGCTGGAGAATCGCTTCGCTCGACTGCGCGGGAAGGTCTAGAATTCCAGGCAGGCGGGGCAACGGGCGGGCTCTCTCTTTTCTTCGATTTCCCCCTGCGTCAAGGTGAACGCCACGCGGCACAACTCGCAGGCGCGGACCTCGAACACCGGCTTGCCATTGTCAAAGCGGGTCGGCAGGAGCAGATCGGCCGGGTCGTACCCCAATACCGCACCGTCCTCGAACTTCACGACCGCCAGCCGGACGTTGAACTTCTCCCAGGTGGCCGTCTGTCCCTTCCGGGCCAGAGGATGGTCCGAGCTCACATAGACCGGCTGCCCGTACTTCCGCTGCCGGAGATCCCGGAGGTTTCGCGCCTGGGAGATCGCCACCGAAAAATTGCTCGCCTGTGCAAACGGCCCTTCCTCAGTGCCCACGCGGTATCTATACCACCCGCTTTCCGAGAGGGTCAAGCCGGCCAGGATGGAATTACCACCGGCACCGGCCGTCCCTCGCGCGCGGCGCGGTAGCAGGCATCAGCCATCGCCACGGCGCGCAAGCCGTCCTCTCCCGACACCGGTACAGGGACTCTCGCTGAGAGGCTCTTAGCGAACGTCTCGAGGACCGCGATGACGGTCGGCCGATCCGGTACTGCCTCCGTTTCCGTGACCATACGTCCCTCGATCCAGGTCAGCAGGCTCCGATCGACGTCTGCAATCAATTGACCGGCCCTGCCGACCGCCTCCACGCGGCAGAGGCGCCCTCCCGACACCCGCGAGACTTCTACATAACAGGAGACTCCATTGGACAACCGGAACCGGGCCAGCGCGAGGTCTTCGACTCGAGTGGTGTGACGCTGCTCCAAGTCGGCGACCGCTTCCACCGCCTCGGCGCCCGTCAGAAAACGGATGAGATCCAGCAGGTGAATCCCAATCTCCAGAAGGACACCCCCGCCCGCCTGACCCGGATCGTCCAACCAGCGGTGCGGCGGCCGGTCGGCCCGCATTGCCAGGACAAGGTACTCCAGCGGGCCGACGTCCGCCAGACAATCCCGCAGACGCACCAGGACGGGCGTGAAGCGGAGCGTCTGGGCCGTCATGAGCGCGACGCCGGCCTCGCGCGCAGCCCGAACCATCTCCCGAGCATCGGCGACCGTCAACGCCAGCGGCTTCTCGATCAGCAGCGGCTTGCCGGCCCGTACGGCCGCCAGGCAGATTTCCCGGTTCAACGCCGGGGGCGTCACGACCGCCACCGCCTCCACCTCCTCGCACGTCACCAGCTCGCGCCAGTCCGGCACGAAGAGCAGTCCATGCCGCTCGGCGAAGGCGCGTCCAGCGCCCACATCCCGCCTGGAGACGGCCGCCAAATGGCACCCCGGAATCCCCTCCAACAGGTGCTGCGCATACCGGCTCCCGTGACGGCCCAGCCCCACCAGTCCGATGCCGATGCTTCCCGACACCTCACCCGCTCGAGGTTTCACCGGTTGCTTGACAACCTGTCTGCTCCATTGCTACACGTACCGAGGGCACCGACAGACGGGAGGCTCCATTCATGGAAAAGATGACAGTCTATCAGAAGCCGAGCTGCTCCACCTGCCGCCAAGTACTGACCCTCTTGCGCGAAGCCAAGGCCAAGTTTGAGACCATCGACTATATCGCAACTCCCATGTCGGCGACGACCTTGCGCCGCTTGATCAAGAAGCTCGGCGTGTCCCCTCGCGACCTGCTGCGCACCAACGAAGAGCGCTACAAGAAGCTGGAGTTGAGTAACAAAGACGTGAGCGATGAGGAGCTGATCAGGCTGATGGTGGTCTATCCGGAGTTGATCCAGCGCCCAATCATCGAGAAAGGGGAGCAGGCCGTCCTCGCCCGCCCTCCCGAGAACGTTAAAACGTTGCTGTAAGCGGTCCCGCCTTGAAAAAAGAAGGGCCGCCCGATGTGTCATGGCGGCCCTTCCCCGAAAAGACTCCGGTAAGTACTGCTGTCGTTATCTTTTCCCTAAGACAGCCTCCTTGCAGGCCTTCGCAACCCGAAACTTCACCACTCGCTTGGCCGGGATCTTGATCGGCTCTCCGGTCTGGGGGTTACGACCCATCCGGGCTTTCCGGTTGACCAGCACCAACTTGCCGATCCCGGGCAAGGTGAAGGTGTTCTTGGCCTCCTTATAAGCCAGGGAGGCCAGCTCGTCTAGAAACTGGCCTGCCGCCTTTTTGGTAATTCCACCTTTGCCGGCTAGGTGCTCGGTAACCTGAGACTTCGTCATCGCTTTGGCCATACCTGACTCCTTTCCACTGGTGAACCGCCGTGCGGTTCGTCAACTTGTTGAAAGCCCTTCCCCGATCCCAACGGGATCTCAGGGGTGAATGTCACAATCCGCCTACGCCTGATAACGGATACGCTCCGGCTGCATCCGATAGAGATTCCATGCCAGCCCGGTCAACGACAGCCAGAAGATGAACCACTTGGAGGGGTCGAAATTGTACCAGCGGGGCCCGTTGCGGTAATCCCGCTGATGCGCATGATGGTAATTGTGATAGCCCTCGCCGAGCGTGACAAGCGACACCAGCCAATTGTCCCGGCTTGAATCCGCCGACGTGTGGGGCTGATCTCCCCAGAGATGGCAGACGGAATTGATGCAGAAGGTGGAATTGAGAACGAGGAACATCCGGGCCACCCCGGCCAGCAGGAAGCACCCAAACCCGCTCTTCCACCCGCCGTAGGCCGTCCCCGCTGCGAACGGTAGCGCCAGTCCGGACAGCATAATGATGGCATAGTAGCGATGCTGCCACATCACGATCGGATCCTTGCGAAACGGCGCTTCGTATTTTTCACGAAGGTCTTGCGGGGCCTTGTTGAAGATCCATAACAAGTGACTGTGCCAGAAGCCAAGCGTGGCGTTGTACGGGTCTTCCTCTTGATCACACCGCGCATGGTGCCGGACATGGTCGGCCGCCCACTTGTAGGCCGAATTCTCCAGCGCCCAGCCCCCCGCAATCAACAACGCCCCCTTGACCCATGCCCTGCACTCGAAGCTCCGATGGGCGATCAGCCGGTGATACCCCACGGTAATCCCCAGCCCCGAAGCGAAATACAGGACAATCAGGAGCGCCCAGTCTATCCAGGTATAGCCAACGTAATACCCGAACACCGGCACAGCCACCAATGCACCGGCCGCGACTAGCCCGAACAACGATAGGGCAAGGTAATCAGATGAGACGCGCACGTGCTCACCGCCTTCTGCACCATACTCCACGCCTAATCCCTCATGCGTTAATGAAATGAACCGCAGCTACGAAGCTTTTTGATGTGCTCTGTGCTAGCAGTACCTTCTTCTGAGGCCCTCTGGAGGCAGCCGAACGCCGTGACTCTACAGAAAGACGGGACAGAAAGCAAGAGGAAAGATTGGTCGAAATGTGCTCGGACAGGGCTCTTGCAATCTCCGTGCTATAATCCCGCGCCATGCGCGTGCCAGGAGTCTTGTCGGTCCTCATCCTGACTTGCATCGCCTCACCAGGGTACTCGGCCGAACCTGACGAATTCGCCACGCTGGCCGCCCATATCTCCCCCGCTCAACTCATGCAAACCGTCCGGGAGCTTTCCAATTTCGACGGGCGACAATCCGGGACAGCCGGCGGCCAAGCAACCGCGGCCTACATCGCACGCCACTTACCTGAGGCCGCGTTGCAACCGTTTCCGATCACTACGGTGCAAATCGACACGCTTGTGCGTGCGGAGATTCGGGTCGACCGGCGCGTGGTAGCGCTCGAAAAGGGCCAGGACTTCCTCCCGATCATAAGCCTGGCCCCCACGGAGCAAGTCTCAGCCCCGGTGGTCTTTGTTGGTTATGGCATCGCCGCTCCCGGCCAGGGGCTCGATGAGTACCAGGGCCTCTCGGCAGCCGGGAAGGTTGTGCTTTTCCTCCGCGGACAGCCCAAGGGTTTTCCAGGGCGCTTGACCCACGCGGACAAAGTCCGGACCGCCCACGCCAAGGGCGCTGTGGCCTACCTGACCGTGACCGGTCCGATCCTGAGCCCTTACGAGGAGCGCCGTGGAATGACGACCCGGCCGGCGGCCCTCTACGAAGGGCCGGCGCCTCCCGCTCTGCCTGGACTGTGGATCACGCCCGTCGCAGCGGATGCCATCCTGCACCCCCTCGGTCGCTCCGTTCGGTCCTTTCAAGAGGAGATGGACCGTCAACTCGCAGCACGATCCGCGGACACAGGCACGGAACTGCGCATGGAGATGGTTGCACGCCGACTCGACGCGACGGCCTCGAACATCCTCGCGCTATGGCCCGGCTCCGATCCGACGCTTCGCAAGGAGACCATCATTCTGGGCGCCCATCACGACCACTTCGGGATCCAAGCCGGCCTGGTCTTCCCCGGCGCAGACGACAACGCGTCCGGCACAGCCGTGGTGCTGGAGATCGCCCGCGTCCTCGCGACCACCGGCAGCAGACCCAAGCGGAGCCTCCTGTTCCTGTCCTTCGCTGGCGAAGAGCAGGGCCTCCTGGGTTCACGGTTCTATGTGGCCCACCCGCGCTATCCCCTCAGCGCCGCCAAGGCGATGATCAATGTCGATCACGCGGGGGTCGGAAACGGCCACATCGTGGTGGGGCTTGCGAAACTCGAGAAGGCGGCCGCGCAGGCTGCGGCCGAGAAGGTCGCAGCAGGCGACAAGCTGGAACTGTACGGCCTGTTTCCAGGCGGGGACCACGTGCCGTTCGCAGAAGCCGGCCTGCCCACCGCCGCAATCGTGACGGCAGGGTCCCACCCGGACTTCCATCAGCCGACCGATACGCCCGAAAAGATCAAGCCCGAGTTACTCGCTTTGATCGCGCGCTACGCCCTCGCCCTGGTGTGGGCCCTCGCCAACGACGAGCGGTGAGACGCGTGGGAATTACTTCAGCGGCAGCTTGACGCTGATCGCTCCGCCTAAATCCCCTTCCTTCGCCCCCTCTTTCTTATAACCCGAGATGTCCTTCTCGCCCTTGGGCTCCCCATGGCACGTGAGGCATCCCTTGCCGTAAAAGAGGGGCAGCATCACACGGAGGGTTTTCCCGCCATCTGCTGACTCGCTGACAATTTTCTCGCCCTGGCGGGGGTACGCCGGATCGGCAAACTTTTGCAGCACGTCCGCTTCGAACCCGTCGGCCTTGTTCGCAGGATTCCGCAACAACCCGTCGTGCGTGGTCTGCTTGAGGTAAATGCCTGCCATGCCACTGAACTTGGCGGCCGCTTGGGTGCCGAAGGTCGCCGGGATGAAGCCCTTAAAGCCGACCCCCTTCTTATTAATGGTCGATTGATTCTCAGCGACGGTCCGTTTGGACGCTTCTACCAGTTGAGGCAACAGTTTTTTGGCCATCTCGGGTACGTTGGCAGATTTGAGGTTGGTCAGGTCCACTCCGGACCGTTCCTTGAACTTCTCGACCAACTGCTTTTCGAACACCTCGGGCGTAAAGCCCTTGTCGCCCTTTTCGGCATCGTTGATGAGCGCTTGGTTGGCCCCCACTGTGACCCGACCGGAGTCCAAGAGAATCGCCAAGAGCCGACCGGTTTCCGCGGCGTCCTGCTCCGGGCCCGCAAGTGCCACGCTTGGGGCAGAGACGAGCCCGACAATAACCCAAAAGAGGTAGAGGACGGGCACTCTTAATTTCATCATTGCTGGCCTCCTTCCGAAAAGGATGATGGATGAAAATGGGTCAAGTGGAGCCGGCGAGTGGAATCGAACCACCGACCTGCGGTTTACGAAACCGCTGCTCTGCCAACTGAGCTACGCCGGCCCGGGCGCCCACTCTAACAAGCCGTCTTAGGGAATTCAACCCCGCCGCCGCGCCTTGCTGAAGGGGAAGGTCCCGATCGGGCCGTTCGGTTCCACCTCCGGGCTCACCGCCGGCATCTGCTCCTTTTTCAGCTCGGCCGCGCCCTTGGGTACCTGCTCCCGCAGATAGGTGATGATCTCTCCCACGTCTACCCAGCCGTTGTCGTCGGCGTCGCCTTGGCCCCGAATGGCCTTGAGAAAGTGATAGGTGAACAGCCCGTGCTGTCCGGCATCCCAGGAGAGGCTGGGCCCGTTCGTGGAGGACGACCCGATAACGACGGTGCGGCGCTTGTCGCCAGGCTTGCCCGCACTCCATGGGAGATGTCGCGGGTCGCCCTTGCCGTCCCCGGCTTGAAACGAGAGGTCGGCCAAGACCAAGTTCAGCCGGGACGGCAAGCGCGCCAGGACGTCCTGCAGCCGGTTCAGCGAGTAGCCACGGCGCGCGAGGTCGGGCCGGCCTTCGTAGGGCATCAGGATGATGTCGGTGCCCTCCGCATCCAGGACGGCGTTGCCGATCAGATAGACGAAGACGATCCCTGACGCGTTGGCCTGGCGGGGCAGCCAGTCTTCGAGGGTGTCCTGAAGATCGACCAGGAGCGCGTGCTCGTCCGTCAAGACCCTCACGTTCTCTAACGGGAACCCCGCCAGTGTGGTCAAGTGCTTGGAGACGACCTCGGCATCGCGCCGGGCATGTTTCAGACGCGGGATACTTTCCTCCCGATAGCCTCCGAGGCCGACCACCAACGCATACGAAGTGCGACGTTCAAATCCCTGCACTTTGGCAGGAATCTGATCCACGTCGACCGAGAGCACCTCAACCGGTTCGCGGGCGCCCGCGCCGGACATGATGGACGCCACGAACCGCTTGCGGGTTGGCGGCCCATGGCCTCCGGCTTCGGTGACCTGCACCAGCAGTTCCGCCTGCTGCGCGGGGAAAGTGGCGGGTAGCTTCGTGGTGATCGTCGCCTGTTTTTTCTCGCCTGGTTGGATATCGCCGAGCAACGTCGGATTGACGAATTCCTTCACAAGAGCCGGCGTACCCGAGAGCTCGACCGCCACGCCGCGCGCGACGCCCGGACCGGCGTTGGCAACCTCCACGCGGACGACGACCTTCTCACCGGCCTCCAGCACTTGATTGCGGTTCTCATCTTCGAGGGACGCCAGGAAGCTGAGAGTCGGCGCCTCGGCAGTCGCTGTCGGCGGCGCGCCCGTGCCCCCGCTCCCGCCAGGCCGGCCTGCGGCCATCATCTCCTTGCGAGTCCCCAAGCGAATGGCCCAGTCGCGAATCTTGACCGACTGGGTCAGGCTGTCTACCAACCGATCCGACAGTTTCTCCAATGCCTCTGTCACCGGCAGCATCAGCCCCTGAACCGTGCAGTTGGTGCCGTCGGTCGTCACGGTCCACTTGCCTTCGCCCTTGACCGGCTCGTTGAGAAGGGTCTTGCCCTCCATATCGACCACCGTGACCCGCAAGCGCACCAATACTTTGAGCGGGTACTCTCCGATCTCCCGTCGAGGGATGGCCAGGTTCATTTCCCCGGTCTCGAGCGCGGCGCTGAGCACGGCATCCGCGGGATCTTTCGGGTTTCCCTCGAAGGTCTTCTCAAAGACTCCAGTCGCATCCGCCTTCACTTGCTCGGCGAGCCGTTCCCCCAGAGGAATCGCCTGGGGCACCCCGCACGAATCCCTATAGAACAACTGAGCGTGCTTGAGGGCCTCGGGGATCTCGAGACGGACCGACAAAGGGATGCTGGGGGACTTCGCCTCGTCGGACTTGAACTCCAATCGCGGGAAGACGAGCTTCTGCCCGCAGCCGAGCGTGACCACGACCGTCGCCACAACGAAGAAGCGCATGAGGGGCCGAAGGGTCGACATGGGAAGCCACATGTGTGCCGCGTTATACAAGAAATGTGAGCCAATCGCAACGAAAACCCTCACGGCCGTCTCCTTGACACCCCGCAACCGATTCGATACCGTGCGCCCATGGCCGCTCTTGGAGGACTGTCGCTCTCCTGGTCCGACTTGGCCGACCTCATTCGCCTCCGCAATCAAACCGGTTCCCTCCTGCTGCTCTTGCCGACCCTGTGGGCGCTAGTCCTCGCCGGCGACGGGCACCCGCCGCTTTCGCTGACCGCCATCTTCGTGGCAGGCGTGTTTGTCATGCGGAGCGCGGGGGTCACCGTCAACGACCTCTGGGACCGCGACCTGGACCGGCGAGTCCAGCGCACTCGCGAGCGTCCCCTTGCGTCCGGCCGCATGCAACCAAGAGCGGCCGTGACCGTCTTTCTCGCGCTGATCGTGCTCGCCGCCGGCCTGGTCTTCCTGCTCAACTCCCTCACAATCACCCTGGCACCCATCGCGCTGCTCCTGGCCGTCCTGTACCCGCTGGCCAAACGGGTTCTGCCGCTACCCCAGGCCATTCTGGGCATGGCGTTCGGGTGGGGCGCGATCATGGCCTGGTCGGCCGTGCGCAACGAGATCGCCTGGCCAGCCGTCGGCCTCTTCGTCGCTACCATCTTCTGGGCCATTGGCTACGACACGATCTACGCCTTGCAGGACCAGGAAGATGACCAACGGGCCGGCGTGCATTCCGCCGCCCTTCTCTTCGGGCCATGGGCATGGGTGGCGGTCGGCAGCGCGCTGTCCGTGATGGTGGCGCTGTTGGGCTTGGTTGGCCTGGCGACGGGCCTCGCCTGGCCGTTCTACGTGACGCTCCTCCTGACGGGCGCGCTGTTTGCCGGCCAGGTGCGCCGGATCAAACACCCGATCGCGCCCGCCCAGGCCCTCGCCTTGTTCAAGCAGCACGTCTGGGCCGGCGCGCTCATCCTCGCGGGGTTCTGGAGCGGCGTGCTGCTCAGGTAGATGCTGTGTCGATCAGGAAGAGGCCGGCGGCGGCCTGTCGGGCGGCGGGGCGTTCAGCGTTTTCAGGAAAAACATGATGGCCTTGGCATCGTCGTCGCTGACGCCCAGATTCGGCATCTTGGTGTGCGGCTTCATGATCTGCGGATATTTGATCCAACGATACACCCAGGACGAGTTCAAGCGGAACCCGGCCCGATCCAAGGGCGGGCCGACCTCTCCCCCGCTCTGCCCGATCTTGTGACAGGCGTTGCATCCGTACTTGTTGTAATAGAGTTGCTTGCCACGCGCCGCGAGCTTGGCTTCCTCGGAGGAGGACGCCGTCACCATGGGCTTGGGAACCGGCGCGAATTTCGGGCGTTCCTTTTTAAGCGAGGCCCAGTCGGCCTTCTCCAGCTTCATCCCATGGAGCGTGCGCACAAAGGCCACCAGGGACCAGAGCTCTTCCTCCGACAGCGTGTTTTTGAACGTGGGCATGGTCGGCACGGCGAATTCGTCGTCACCGATGTTGTCGCCGACCTCTGGCGTTGTGTCCTTCATATCGCGCGCGATGGTCGCAAAGATCTCCTCGTCCTTCAGGGTGCTCATCTCGTCCTTGTTGGACAGGTCCTTGGGCTTGGGATCGGGCATGAACTTCCAGTTGAAGCCCTCGCCGGGCCTACCGTGCTCGCCGTGGCAGTGGGAGCAGTAATAGGCATAGAGGCTGCGCCCCTTGGCGACGTGCTCGTTCTCGAACAGAGCGCACCCGCCCAGCCCGACCAGCACCGCCACCGCCGCGACCGCGACCGCCCTCACGCTATGCTGCCTGCTCATGCCGGCTGCCCCTTCCTCACCTTGCGGATGATGACGTACTCCACCCCTGCAGCCACCACCACCGCGATGAGCCCGTAGAGGTAGATCGAATAGTTGGTCGGCGGCTCCGCGTTGAAGTACCACCACGAGGTGACGGCTTTCTGCGAGCCCGACTCCTTCAGATCACCGCTTTCCAGCTTCTTGCCGTCCCAGACCGCAAAGGCGATGTTCGGGAACGTGCCGAGCTGGAATTGGGCGTCGTTCGGATCGGTCGTGGTGAGCGCCCGGGTGAACACGACGTGCCACACGCCAGTGGCGTCCTGCTCGACGACTTTCGTCTCCTCATCGAAGAGCGGTTCGCCCGTCTTGGGGTCCTTCGCCGGCTCTCCCTTGGCGTCCTTCCGGAGGATGAGTTTCCGTTCCTTGAATCGGACCTTGGTTTTCTCATCCTTCCAGACTCCCCTCGCCTGGACATCCTGCTGGGCCTGCTTCTTCAACGTGCCAAAGCCCTTGGCGTTCATGTCCGCGGCGCCGGGCGTATCGTTCCGCCAGTACCAGATGTTGACCGGCCCGCCTTCGACCTGCGCCATCGGCTGGCCGTGGGCAAAATGGGCCTTCTTGTCCCCGACCATGAACTCCAGCGCGGCGGCATCGGCCGGATCCTGGGTCGGGTCGGCATACTCGAGCAGGAAGGCGATCTGCTTGGTGTTGTGCACGCCGCGCACCTTGATCGATTTGACGGTGACCTGCAGAATGCGTTTCGGCCAGTGGACTTGCGGCGACATCGGAAACTCGGTCGCTGGGGTCGTATTCCAGACCGGGGCCAGCGGATCCGTCGGGACGTCGCCCTGGATCAGCTTCACCCGGACGACGGCGGTCTCCTGCGCCAAGGCAGACGCTCCCCACAGAAAAGCGACCGCCGCGGCCAGGACGGCCAGGCGCGCGTGTCTAGAAGGCATTTTCGCCTACTCCCACGTCCGGGGCTTATGCCCGGAACCTGCGTATTCCGCCATGATGATCTTCCATATCCACTCGTCCGGCAGTTCCACTTCCCATCGGGGCATGGCCGACTTCCATGGGTGGCCTTCCACGCTCAGCCCCACTCCGCCTTTTTTGATGCGCCAGAACAGATAGGATTCCTGCAGTTGAGCAATCGTCCCCGAATCAACAAAATTCGCCGGCGGGGGGTTGAACCCATCGGAGGAGGGTCCGTTGCCGTTGAACTTTGGGCCGTGGCACGGAGAACAGAAGGCGGCATACAGTCCTTTTCCCATCATCACATTCTCTGGAGTGTTGGGCACGGGATTCGCCAGCCCGACGAACTCGCCCGGCGGAGCCGGATGGATGGTCCGGTTCTCGGCCGGCGGCTGCGAGCTAGGCACAAGATCACTGTACGTCTCCCAGCCCACCAGGAGTGGAACGAGCATCAGTACCGCGAGGCGAGCAAATTTAGCCGCCCCGTTCAAACCTTCCCCGCTCAGGAAACGAAAGATGGGCCCCAGCAGTGCCTCCGTGGACTCGCTGCTGAGCGTCCCATACACGACGATGCCGACGGTGGTCAAAAACAGATAGAGCCAGATGAGACTCATGGGCAAGGGCGCGGTGACTAATGGCGCGCCGAACTTGAACACCACGAACACCGCCACCAACAGAACAGCCCCCTTCATCGCCAATGAGGATCCTCTCATAGTTCACCCTTCCTCGCCGTGCTAGCCGGTCCCGGCGCTTCGATCTCGGAGAGCTCGATCGTCACCTCCTCGCCGGACATGTTCTGTAAAAACGCGATGACCGCCAGGATCTCATTGTTGCTCAAAGCGATCGGCTTCTTGTTGATGTACGGCATCTTGGCCGGAAAGGATTTGGGCTGGCCGACGTGCTCGTAGTCCTTATAGATGTAGGCCTGCGGCTGGGTCAGGCTCTCGTAGAGGAAGTCCCGTGTCAGCTTGGCCCCAACGCCCTTCAGATCAGGACACCGACCTTCGCCGGTTCCAATCGTATGGCACAGGGCGCACTGACCCTTGCCGAAAAAGATCTTTTGCCCAATCGCAGCCAGGTCCTTTTTGTCTTTGATGGACGCCACATCGAACTTCTCCACAGCGGGTGGCAACGAGGCCATTTGAGGGATACCCAAGGCGACCAAGGTAAAGCCCCCCAACACGATCGCCACGAAGGCGACCACACGGAGAAAGCGGGCCTGCACAAAGAGTAGAATTGCTCCTCCCAGCCCCAGGACGCTCAACCCGATCGTTTGCAGCAGTTGGACTTCTGTCATGCGAAAGAGGCCTCCACGTACTTTATCGGCGTCCGGCAGCCGGCACCGGAGCACCCGCAACAGCCGGCTTCACGGCTTCCTTCACATGGGCCTTCCCAGGAGTGCCCTCCTTCTTCTCCCCGCCGAGGGAGGCGACCCAGAAGATAAACGCGACCATCAGACAGAACAGAAAAGTATTCAGCGACATGAAGGCCGCTGCATATCCTAGCGCGGGTGAATAGGCGTATGGTGAGGTGTCTTGCATCACTCCGTATACGTGCCAGTGGACCCTTGAAGATGACCGCGCGTAGCCCATCAGGGTCATGAGCAGGATGACCATGACCGCGTTCAACACGAGGGCGTAAGCGGCGCGGGGCGGCATCACACCCCAGACCATTTCCGTCGTCGTCTTGGCGCTTTTCAACACGAGCGCGGTCAAGGGCGTAATCGTCAACAGGACGAAGAGCATGACCAACACCTGCGTCGTCGAGAAGTAGTTGATGCGGGTGATGGCCGGCACGAAATACCCCCAGACTCCAAGCACGAGGATGACCGCCGTCGCAATCCCCAGAAGCACGCCTTGGCCTAGTTTGGCCGCCTTGGCCCAGGTCGCAGTCTCCTGCTTGCCGGCCCGCCAGTACATCACGAAACTCATGAACGTGACAAGAATCATGACATTCACCACGGTCATCTTGGCGGACATCACCCCGAGGACACCGAGCATCGGGTGGTGCGTGCCGCCCATCTTGCGTGCCTCTTCCAGGCTCGCGACGAGAGAGTGCGGGGTCATCCAGACACCCAGGCACATCAGCAGGATGATCAGCATGACAAGGATGGGCTTGCGATACTTAGCCTCCGCCCCAGGAATCCGATACATGATTCCCAGCCAGAAGTAGTAGTTGGCCCCCAGAAACAGGATGCCGATCAGCATAGCTTGGAGAATAAAGAGCCAGGAGAGGAAGCCACCCATCAGCGTGATCCCCATCTGCTGGTTGTACTGATAGACTTCCCGCATCAGCCAATACCCGGCGAACGGCAGCGGCAAC